>CAITZE010000496.1 GCA_903896775.1 uncultured bacterium | reverse complement strand
GCCAGCGGTCCGCGCCCGGCCTCATCGACACCCGCAACTACCGCGTCGGGCAAGCGCTTCAGAACCGCGCGCTCGAATCTGAAACTCGGCGGCACGTTATCCCTTCGCCTGCGCGTCGCGCCACTTCTTCACAGCCGCCATGGTGTTGGCGACATGCAGGCTGGGATCTAGTGCGGTGTAAGAATAGATCACTTTGCCGCCCTCTGCGCTTTGAGACGGCGCGATGACGTAGGACGTGCGGTTGGCGTAAGAAAACAATAGCGCGGCGTCGTAAGACTTGATGATCTTGCCGCCCGCGTCAGCGCCTACCGGAAATTTACTTTGGCATTCGCTAACGGAGAATTTGTTGAGCGTTTGGATATCGTCATTGGAGATACCAATGACGGTCGCACCAAGCGCCTTAAAGTCATCCATAGCTTCGGCGAACTCGTGCGCCTCTACTGTGCAACCGGATGTAAAAGCCTTGGGATAAAAATATAAAACAACCGGACCGTCTTTCAGGGCGTCCGCCAGAGAGAATGTGAACTCCTTACCGCCCAGCGAGGCTTGCGTCGTGAACATGGGCGCTGCCGCGCCGCTTTCCAGCGCGGCCTGAGCCGGCAGACCGAGGACGCTCGCGAGCAGTGCGTATAAAAATCCCCGCTTCATTTCAGATGCTCCTTCAGACGCGGCATGAGTTCAACGAAGTTGCAGGGCTTATGGCGAATGTCGAGTTGGTACTTGAGGATTTCGTCCCAACCGTCTTTCACCGCACCGGTCGAGCCCGGCAGCGCAAAAAGATAGGTTCCGTTGGCGACGCCGGCTGTCGCGCGCGATTGCACAGTCGACGTGCCGATACTTTTGAAGCTGATCCAGCGAAACAACTCGCCGAAGCCGGGGATTTCCTTCTCCCAGACTTGCGCAAAGGCTTCGGGCGTCACGTCGCGCCCCGTCACACCTGTGCCGCCGGACGTGATCACACAATCGACTTGGGGATCGTTGATCCATTTGCGCAACTGTGCGGCGATCAATCCGACGTCGTCTTTGATGATTGAGCGCACGGCGAGGCGATGGCCCGCAGACGCCAAACGTTCAACGAGCACATTGCCCGAAGTATCTGTCTCGGGGGTGCGTGTATCGGACACCGTCATCACCGCGATATTGATCGGTACGAATGTTTTGCTTTCGTCGATGCTCACGCCTGATCCAACTTTTGTTTGATGGCCAGCAAATCGCGCCACGCAAAACGCTTTTGCTGAGGCGAGCGCAACAGGTAAGCGGGATGAAAGAGCGCCATGGCCGGAACGGGGCGCGGCAGGCCGGGACTTTCGTATTCATACCAATGACCGCGCAACTTGGTGATGCCGACGGCCTTCGCCAACAGAGTCTTCGCCGACAGTCCGCCGACGAACACCAGCACAGCCGGATCGACGAGTTCGATATGGCGCACGACAAACGGCAGGCAGGACGCAATCTCTTCATCGGTCGGCGCGCGATTGCCAGGCGGACGCCAGAACACGACATTGGTGATGTAAGCATTGGTGGCGCGGTCGAGCCCGACAGACGCCAGCATGCGGTCCAGCAATTTTCCCGATACGCCGACAAAGGGTAATCCTTGGCGGTCTTCATCGGCACCGGGCGCTTCGCCGATGAACATTACACGTGCCTTGGGGTTTCCATCGGCAAAGACGGTGCGGCTGGCAAATTGCTTCAGCCCACATCCGGTATAGCTTTCCACAGCGGCTTTCAGCTCAGCGACGGTACGCGCTGCTTGCGCGATATGCGTCGCACTTCCTTCACTGACGTGAAGCGGCTGGACGGGCGCGGAAACGGCTGCAGGTGCAGATGTCGGTGTCGTTTTAGAAACTGTCGGCGCGAGGACCATAGGCGCCGATGGCGTGACCTTGAAGCGATCAATCGTGTGATCGCCAATGGCCTCGTCAACACCGGCATCCGCATACCACCGCAGCAAAGCCGCAGGATCGGAGGAAAGATTGTCGGTGTGTTCGCTCATGATCGGCGTATCTCTCATTCGGCACGCGCTAGCCTAGCGCGCCGCCGCGTTTCGGGTGAGAGATTAAAGTGAAGACCCGCTAAAGCGAAGAGCCGCGCGATGAAACGGCGAAAGCTTTAGGCAGCCGGAGATTGGCTGTGCACTTCGGCTTCGTGAGCGGTCAGGATGCGCTCGGCCGCTACAGCCTTGCGATAGAACCAAAAGCTGAACCACAGCACGATCGGCACGCTAAGCGCGCCGGCCAGTTCCATGAGCAGAGCCACGTTGTTCTCGCCCCAACGGATCGGCAGGGCGCCCAGGGCTTCGGCCATTTCCTCGCACAGGCGGATCACGCCGAAGCCAGCGACGGCGATCAATACGCCCAAGGTGCTGGCAAAAAGCACAGTGGTCAGCAGCGCGATAACGGTCGGGTTCTTGCTCAAGAGCTCATCCTTAATTCGGGCGGGACAAAACACATGGGTTTAGGCCCGTTAAGCCCGCGTTTCTGCCCCAGACGGCAGGCCGAGGCAAGGGGTGAGGGCATCTCGCGGCGCTCCACCTAGCCACGGCGCGGGAAAACCACCGAAGTTCTTGGATAAGGCGGGGTAGCGGAGTATACCTAAACCATTGCCACAACGGGGAGATTGGCGTCTTTGTGGGGACGCCGCACGGGGAGCTTCAATCGAGGGCCGGTCTGGCCAAGCAGGGTGGGATGAGCGAACGCGAATCAATGGAATTTGATGTGGTAGTGGTCGGCGCTGGCCCCGCCGGTCTTGCCGCCGCGATCCGCCTTAAACAACTCGCCGCGACCAACGATCATGACATCTCGGTCTGCGTCATCGAAAAAGGCTCCGAGGTTGGCGCCCACATTCTTTCGGGCGCAGTGATCGACCCGATCGCGCTCAATGAATTGATTCCCGATTGGAAAGAAAAAGGCGCGCCGCTCAATACGGCCGTGACCGACGATCATTTTCTATTCCTGACCGAAACCGGTTCGCTACGTCTTCCGAATTTCCTGATGCCGCCGCTGATGAGTAATCACGGCAACTACATTGTCAGCTTGGGCAACGTGTGCCGGTGGCTCGCGACACAAGCTGAAACCATGGGCATTGAAATCTATCCGGGCTTTGCTGCAGCCGAAGTGCTGTACGACGAAAGCGGCGCTGTGCGCGGTGTTGCCACCGGCGACATGGGCGTTGGACGCGACGGCGAGAAAACCGAACACTACGAACCCGGCATTGAACTGCATGCCAAATATACACTGATCGCCGAAGGTGTGCGCGGCTCGCTCGCGAAAGTCCTAATTGCAAAATTCAATCTCGCCAAAGACAGCGATGTGCCGAAGTTTGGCATCGGGATTAAAGAACTTTGGGAAGTCGATCCGGCCAAGCACAAGCTGGGCTTAGTGACACATACGATGGGCTGGCCCTTAGATGGGTCCACCGGCGGGGGTTCGTTCATATATCACTTGGAAAACAACCAGGTCGCCATCGGCTTTGTGCTGCACCTGAATTACAAGAATCCATATCTCTCGCCCTTCGATGAGTTCCAGCGCTTCAAACATCATCCGGCGATCAAACCAACGCTGGAAGGCGGACGCCGCATTTCATACGGCGCGCGCGCCATCACCGAAGGTGGATTCCAATCGGTGCCGAAGCTGACATTCCCGGGTGGCGCGCTGATCGGCTGCTCGGCGGGTTTTGTGAACGTGCCGCGCATCAAGGGCAGCCACAACGCCATGAAGACCGGCATGATGGCAGCCGAAGCGGCTTTCGCGGCGCTAAAGGGTGGCCGTGCGCACGACGAACTCATCGACTACACCTCCGCTTACAAACGAAGCTGGGTCTACAAAGACCTCAAGCGTGTGCGCAATGTGAAGCCGTTGTGGAGCAAACTCGGCCTTCACTTAGGCTTGATGCTGGGCGGCCTCGACATGTGGATGAACCAGTTGGGCATCGGCCTGCCGTTCACACTGAAACACGGCAAAGCCGACGACGCGACCCTGACACCGGCGGCAAAGGCCAAACCGATTGCCTATCCCAAGCCTGACGGCAAAATTTCCTTCGACAAGCTTTCCTCGGTGTTTATCTCCAACACCAACCACGAGGAAAACCAGCCGATTCACCTCAAACTTGCCGATCCGAATATTCCTATCGCGGTCAACTTGCCGCTATGGGCTGAACCGGCACAGCGCTATTGCCCGGCCGGGGTCTATGAGGTTGTCGACGTCGAGGGCGCAGGCAACGGAAAACGCTTTCAAATCAATGCCCAAAACTGTGTTCACTGCAAAACCTGCGATATCAAGGACCCCAGCCGCAACATCACCTGGACTGTGCCCCAGGGTGGTGGTGGCCCCAACTATCCAAATATGTAATCTGCGCAAGACACTGGATTTGACGTCAGGGGTTTCCCGCACGCGCGCCGGGTGGTTAAACTTGGCCGGTTGAACCGTACCTGACCTAAAGAGACGGCCTGCGAATTCCGCCCGTCCATCTGCCTGAAGGGATATGATGAGGCTATGACTTTAACCAGCACTCGTCGGACGATCGCGGATTCAGTCAAACGTATTGGCTGGCCCTTGGGCTTGC
>CAITZE010000495.1 GCA_903896775.1 uncultured bacterium | reverse complement strand
ATGTTGGAAGCCGTGCCCGAGCTTGATGTCATCGTCGTGCCCGTGGGCGGCGGTGGCTTGATCTCCGGCATTGCATTGGCGGCGAAAGACCTAAAACCCAGCATCGAGATCGTGGGCGTCGAGCCGGAACTCTATCCGTCGATGATCAATGCGCTGACGCGCGGCAACCGTCCGTGCACGGGCTCGACCGTGGCCGAAGGCATTGCCGTGCGCGATGTCGGCTCGCTGTCCATCCCGATCGTCAAAGCGCTGGTGAAAGAAACCGTCACGGTGTCCGAAACCAATCTCGAACGCGGCATCAGCATCTATGCCACCATGGTCAAGACTGTGGCAGAAGGTGCGGGCGCCGCGCCGCTGGCAGCCGTGTTGGAATATCCGGAGAAGTTCAAAGGCCGCAAAGTCGGTTTAGTTCTCTCCGGCGGCAATATCGATGCACGCATGTTGTCGTCGGTATTGATGCGCGACCTCGTGCGCGTCGGCCAGGTGCTGACGCTATCCATCGAAATGCCCGACCGCCCCGGCTCGCTGCATGCCATCGCCGGTATCTGCGCGGAGCTGGGCGCCAACGTGCTCGAGATTTCGCATGGCCGCTTTGCGCTGGATCTATCGGCCAATGCCGCGCGCCTTGCCATCACCATTGAAACGCGGGACACCGCCCATGCCCAGCAAGTCATGGACCGAATTCGTAGCGCTGGCTTCACCTTAAGCGTGCGCGATCCCAACGAGACCTGACGGCGGCAAGAACTATGCCGTGATATCAGCGGCGTAATGAGCGCTTTCGGAGGGCCGTAACAGCGGGGTAAAGTTGCTTATGGGACCTTGGTCGAAACCGCCCCCGATACGGGGCAGCTCCATGAACGTGCAGCGCGTCATCATCCTGATGACCGTCGCAGTTTTCTTTGTGCTGACTTTCATCTCCGTCGTGATGTTCGGCGGTCTTCCGCCTTGGCCGGTGGTCTTATGTTTTGCCGTCAGCCATACGGCGTTCTGTTTCATCGTCGCCTCTGTGAAGCCCTATCACGGTCCTTATAAAGAGCCGTTGGAGGATCCCGAACCTGGCAATTGGCCCGAGCCATGAGCAAGAAACCGGGGAAAGGCGACGGCACCAAAAAGCCAACGCCGCCGCAAGGCACGATCGATATTGATGAGCGGCGCGCCGCACGTAATGTCGCAAAGATTCGCGAACGTCTGTCCGAAGCCATGGACGATCCACAAATGCGCGAACAGATTGTCCGCGCCATGCGGAGCCTCATGTATGAGGACGAAAAATGAGAGGTCGTTTTGGACTCTTTCTTGCCGCACTGTGCCTTATCAACTTACCGGTGCAATTGCGCGCGGAGGAAACTGCGGCCCAAGTAGCAACCGCGTTGGGGCTAAAGGAAAGCCCCACTCCGATCCGCGAGATGAAGGGCTGGACACCACCCCACAAAATTGTGGTGATCGTCGATAAACCCGAGCGTCTCGCCTGGATTCAAGAGGTTGTTAAGGGCGTGACCATCGCAGCGGTCACAACACCTAAAGACGCTTTCGCGCAAATCGCCGATGCCGATGCCTATCTCGGATTCTGCCAAAGCCAACTCCTGGCAGCGGGCAAGAATCTGAAATGGATTCATTCGCTGCAAGCGGGCATCGAGCAATGCCTTACGCCCAAAGTTCGTGAGGGCAGCGTCCTTGTGACCAATGTACAGCGCCTGAACGGGCCCAATGTCTCCGAACATGCCATGGCGTTGCTGCTAACACTAAGCCGGCAGATCAATATCGCCCTCGCCAATCAGGAGAGTGGGCGCTGGGATGCTCAGAATATGCAGAACGTCACCGACCTTGACGGCAAGACCATGTTGATCACGGGCCTTGGCGGCATTGGGACAGACATCGCAAAACGCGCCAGTGCTTTTGGGATGCACGTCATCTCGACGCGCAATACCAGCCACGACGCGCCGCCTTTTGTGGCGCATGTGGGATTGCCTGGCGAATTACCCGCAATGATCGCCGAGGCGGATGTGGTGGTGAACGCTACACCCTTGACGCCCGACACGCGGCATATGTTCAACGCTACCATGTTCGCGCGTATGAAGCCCTCCGCGTATTTCATCAACTTCGGACTCGGCGAAAGTGTCGTCACCGATGACCTCGTCGCAGCTTTGAAAGACGGCAAGATTTCCGGCGCGGGGCT
>CAITZE010000494.1 GCA_903896775.1 uncultured bacterium | reverse complement strand
GCCAGCGTCAGGGCCGAATGGCCCTTTTGCGCATCATCCCACAGCACGCGGTGGAAGGTTGATCCATCGGTGAAATCCCCCGCATCCGAGACGCACATCGGATGGCGCAGCAGCGACTTGGGTGTCATCAGGATCAACGGTTTGCGGAAATCGCGGTGCATCTGGCGGCGCAGGATGTGGAAATAGTTGGCCGGAGTGGTGCAATTGGCCACGATCCAGTTGTCATGCGCTGACGATTGCAAGAAGCGTTCCAGACGGGCCGAGGAATGCTCTGGCCCTTGGCCTTCAAAGCCGTGCGGCAGCAATAGCACCAGGCCCGACAAACGCAGCCACTTGCTTTCACCCGAATTGATGAACTGATCGATGATCATCTGGGCGCCGTTGGAGAAATCGCCAAACTGCGCTTCCCAAATGGTCAGCGTGCTGGGATCGGCCAAGCTGTAGCCGTATTCGAAACCGACGATCGACAGCTCCGACAATGGACTATCGATGACGACGAAAGGCGCCTGTTTTCCGGGGCGGATGTTGTCGAGATAAACGTAACGCTGCTCGGTGTTCTGATCGACGAGTACGGACTGACGCTGCGAGAACGTACCGCGGCCGCAATCTTGACCCGATAGGCGCACCGCATTGCCTTCAGCGACGAGCGTGCCGTAAGCCAGAGCTTCGGCTGTCGCCCAATCGATATCCTTGCCGCTGTCGATAGCTTCGCGTTTGGCTTTGAGCTGGCGCGTGATCTTAGGGTTGACGGCCCAGCCGTCAGGGGCAGTACAAATCGCGGCTCCGACCTCTTTGAGCAGTTCGAGCGGCGCGCCGGTATTGTCGTCGCGGTATTCTTCTTCCTCGCCCATCTGCGCGAGGCCTTTCCACGCACCCTCGAGCCAATCGGCTTTGTTGGGTTTAAAGCTGGAAGAGGATTCAAAATCCGCCTCCATCATGTGCATGAACTTGGAGAGCATCAGATCGGCCTCTTGCTGCGTATAGAGGCCTTCTTCAACTAGTTGCTTGGCATAGATCGTGCGCACCGTCTGGTGGCCTTCGATCGCCTTGTACATCAAGGGCTGAGTGAATTTAGGTTCGTCGCCTTCGTTGTGACCAAAGCGGCGGTAGCAAACCATGTCGAGCATCACGTCGGCGCCGAATTCCTGGCGAAACTCCATGGCGAGACGTGCGCAGTAGACCACGGCTTCCGGATCGTCGGCATTGACGTGGAAAATCGGCGCTTCCACCATTTTGGCGATGTCGGTGCAATAAAGGCCTGAGCGGCTGTACTGCGGCGTGGTGGTGAAACCGATCTGGTTATTGATGACAAAATGCAGCGTGCCGCCGGTGGTGTAGCCCTTGATCTGCGAGAAACCGAAGCACTCGGCGATAATGCCTTGGCCGGCGAGGGCAGCGTCGCCATGGATCAACAGACCCATGACCTGCTTACGGCCCGCATCGCCCAGCTGTTCTTGTTTCGCGCGGACTTTGCCGAGCACAACCGGGTTGACCACTTCCAGGTGCGACGGATTGGCGGTCAGCGACAAGTGCACGACGTTGCCGTCGAACTCGCGATCAGCCGATGTGCCGAGATGGTATTTCACGTCGCCCGATCCTTCGACGGATTCGGGGTTCGGCGAGTTGCCCTGGAATTCCGAGAACAAAGCGCTGAAGGGCTTGTGCATGACGTTCACAAGCACATTGAGGCGGCCACGGTGGGCCATGCCGATCACGACCTGCTTCAAGCCGAGCTGGCCGCCGCGCTTGATGATCTGTTCCAAGGCCGGAATCGCGGCCTCGCCGCCATCCAAACCGAATCGCTTGGTGCCGGTGTATTTGATGCCGAGGAATTTCTCGAAGCCCTCGGCTTCCGTGAGGCGCTCCAGAATCGCTTTCTTGCCGAAGCCGGAGAAGTTGGGCTCTAGGCGATCTTTTTCGAAGCGGCGCACCAGCCAATCGCGCTGCTTGGGCTATTGGATGTGATTGAACTCTACGCCGATGGTGCCGCAATAGGTCTGGCGGCAGACATCGAGGATCTGCTGCAACGTCGCGCGCTCCATGCCCATAACGCCGCCCAAATGGACTTCGCGGCCAAGGTCGGCGTCGGTGAAACCATGCGTGCGGTAATCGAGCTCGGGATGATCGGCTTTCTTTGTGTTCGACAGCGGATCGAGATTGGCGATCTGGTGCCCGCGCGCGCGATAGGCGCGAATCAGCTGCAATGCATGAATGGAATCTTCGGTCTGTTTCAGCAGCGCGGCTTTGTCGGCGCCAGACGGCGCCCCGACTGCAGGTTTTCCTGCGCCCGGCTTGCCTTTCGCCGGCGCTGCTTCGGCGTCGCTAACCCCGATGACCGCGGCATCGGAAGGCGCCCAACTGGCCCCTTCGATGTCCTTCAGCAACGACGCTTCGTCGTCGGCAAGATCACCAAAGAAACTGGCCCAACTGGCATCTACTGCAGCGGGGTTCTTGAGATAGGTGGCGTAAAGCTCCGCGATAAACGTGGCGTTTGCGCCGGTGAGGAATGAGGCGTCCACGGATGAAGTCCTTAAAGGTACCGATTCAGGTCCCAAAATGGCGCCCGGCGACCCTGGGAATGGGCCTTACGACACAGGCGGCCGACAACGCCTAGTATTAGACGAATATTCCCTTACGGACAACGACTTAGACGATGGTCTGATATGTCAAAAATGACAGAACGCTTACTGTTGGGAGCTTGGAGGAACCCCTAGCCCGCGTCTTACGGGAAAATTATGACAGGCACACCGCATGTCATTTAATTTCGTATTATTTTCAATTAAAACAGTGCCTTAGTTTAATAAATCAGACGATGCCGTAAGCTGCGGGATCGCTCTCGTAGTCGAGAAGTTTGGAGTCGGCGGCAACGAGCTGGCCGACGATTTCGAAGGTCTCGCGCGAATAAAGACTGGGCCAGGGGGCGTGGT
>CAITZE010000493.1 GCA_903896775.1 uncultured bacterium | reverse complement strand
GTCAAAATACAGCGCGACTCAGGTTTACAGTGCTGTGACAGATTGATACTTTCCGCGCGCTTGAAGAGCGTTCATCGCCTTCAGGCGCCGGCGAAGTTCGTTTAGGGGCGGCGGAAATCCATGAAAATTCTAGCTGGCAACAGCAATAAACCGCTCGCCGAGGCCATTGTCGCCTGCCTGCACCTACAGCTCACGAATGCGAGCATCAAGCGCTTCTCCGACATGGAAATCTTCGTGGAAATCCACGAGAACGTGCGCGGTGAAGATGTTTTCGTCATTCAGTCCACGTCCTACCCCGCCAACGACAATCTGATGGAATTGCTGATCACGCTGGACGCTTTGCGCCGCGCCTCCGCGCGCCGCGTCACCGCCGTGATCCCCTATTACGGATACGCCCGCCAGGATCGTAAGACCGGCGGCCGCACCCCGATTACCGCCAAGCTCGTCGCCAACCTCGTGACCCAAGCCGGTGCAGGGCGCGTCCTCAGCATGGACCTGCATTCGGGCCAGATTCAGGGCTTCTTCGATATCCCGCTCGACAATTTGTATTCCGCGCCGGTCTTCACCGACGACATTCAAGCCAAATACAAAGGCGAGAATCTGGTGATCGTGTCGCCGGACGTGGGCGGTGTTGTACGCGCGCGCGCGATTGCGAAACGCATCCATGCCGATCTTGCCATCATCGACAAGCGCCGCGAAAAAGCAGGCGTCTCGGAAGTCATGAACATCATCGGCGAAATTAAAGATCGTCCCTGCATCCTGGTGGACGATATCGTCGATTCCGCCGGCACCTTGTGTAACGCTGCGGTCGCTTTGATGAACGAAGGCGCGAAATCGGTTTCGGCCTATGTCACGCATGGCGTTCTATCGGGCGGAGCGGTCGGACGCGTGACCTCATCGCCGCTGAAGGAACTGGTGATCACCGATAGCATTCAAGCCACCGAAGCGGTGCGCTTGGCTGATAACATCCGTCAGTTGTCGATTGCGCCGCTGATCGCTGAAGCCATTAAACGCATCAGCGAAGAAGCCTCGGTCTCCAGCCTGTTTGAATAGCGCGCAACGCAAGTACTGCGTCGCTCAACCTTCCGCCGGAATCTTTTCGTCATAACACGACGGACATATGCCGTGGCTGAGCCGCACCTGTTCGGTGCCGCCGGCCGCATAATAAATTTCAGCAGACGTCCAGATGTTGCCAGCATCGTTGGCCGCCACGTCATGGCAAAAGCTGCAAAGTGTTATGACCGGCAAAGAAACATCGAAGAACCGCTTCATCATGATTTCGGTATCGAAGAGGTTGACCGGCGGACGCATGCGCTCATCCAAGGTCAAGGATTGGAACAGCACGGCGGTGGTGCCTTTGATTGAGGGTATCGCAGACATATTCATCCGCATTTCACGTCGTGTATGAGGACCGTCACAGCGAAAAAGGAACGAGACGTTTTCCTTGGGATTGGACACCACAGCCGCCATAAGCTTTCGGCAGGACTCAACAACATCCCGGCCAACGATGTAGTCAAACAAATTGCGGCCAATGACGTTCTTTACGTTTAGGGATTTTTGGCATCCCGCGGCGGCGGAAAAATGCGTCCAGTTGCGCTCGCCAATATGAAGAATGACGCCTTCAGGATTGGTGATGTAACAGACGCCTTCCAAAGCCCCCAGAATCGCTTCAGCCGAGAAGGCTAGGGATTTCATAAGTGCCCCTTATCCTTGTTGCCGGACGCGAATAAGCGAGCTGGTGCGCATCGTAGGTGCCGTCTGCCAGAGGAGGCTTAGTGAGACTTGTTCTGGTCCAATATGTTGTCAGGATGCTAGACTTACAGCAAGTGTGCGGAAGTATAGTGCGCGAGGAGCGGCGTATGCTGCGGCAAGGCATTGTTCTTGGCTTACTTCTCCTGACCTGTTTGTTCGTACCCACATATTTTGTGGGTGCGCGCGCGGCCGATACCGTACAAAGCAGCGGCGAGGATGGCGCTTTTTCGGCCAAGAGCCGACAAGCAGATTTAGCGAGCCTTCGGGATTTTGTGTATCCAAAGGGATTCTCAGAACAGGCCATTGTCCAGCTTGAGAACGGGGATGTGCCCGACGACATCGCCATTTCCGACTACGCGCGTCTGCACTGCGGAGAGACCAGCCGCTTTGTGCTTTATCCCTGCATCGTTCGCTATCCCGACGGTGGCAAGCCCGCGTATTACGTGGTCGCGCAAGACGCCAATATGCGCTTTACCGATTTCGAAAGTGCTGCGGCCTATTACCGCGACCGCATCACCGATGCCACCAGCCACCTCGCCATGGAGGTGGATGTGTTGAATATGTTTGTCGACGACTTCTGCGCCCAGATCGCCGCCGGTGCGCATGCAGCCGACATCCTACGTGCGCGCAACGGCGACCGCCCGCGCATCTTCCATCCCATCGGTACGCCAGACCCGGGCGCCAAGTACCAATTCTCGAACCTGTTTTCCTGGTCCAAATGCGCGCAATGCGTGGGCATCGTTGCGGTCAATCAGCCCGATGCGCCGCCTGAGCCGACGTGCGGAGCTTTGCGAAAACAAAGCCTTCCGCATCTCGCCTATTTTGTTGTCGATAGAAACACCAGCAAGGGTCACCGCTCGCTGGACGAAAGCATCGGCGACTTTGCCGCCCTATCCAAAACGGCCAAGCCCTAGAAGCAATATAAATCCAGGCTACACGGGCCTAAAAGCCCCGATGCGGCCCGCCCCAGCTAACTTGCTTTAGAGGGCGAACCCGTGTACATGACCGCGACCTCGCCACAGGGCGGGGTGGGCGTCGGCACCCCTGGAGGCCGCGCCGGTATTTCCCGAACTTCGATGTTCGAGCTATACCATTGACTCTAAAGGAGAAAACCGATGCCTAAAACCAGCAGCTTGCAGGTACAGGGGCGCGATCGGGCAGGTAAGGGGGCAGCTCGGGCCACACGTCGTGGGGGTTTAGTCCCCGGCGTGATTTATGGCGGCAACCAAGATGCCACGCTGATCGCCCTCGAACCCAAGATCCTCGTATCCCTGATGCACGACCCCGCCTTCAAGACCAACATCT
>CAITZE010000492.1 GCA_903896775.1 uncultured bacterium | reverse complement strand
GGCGTCAACGACTTCATGGCCAAGCCGTTTTCGGTCGAGAACATCTACAAGGTTTTGCAGCGGATCATCGACGCACCGCGCCAGTTCGTGACCACGCAGACTTATTTCGGTCCCTGCCGCCGGCGTTCGAGTAAAGCCGGGCCGCCCAAGGGTCAGGAACGGCGCAAGCCCGATGAATCCCACGCCACCATTGTCTACTCCAAGGACAAGGTGGAGAAGCCGGCTGCCCCGAGCGATGTTTGGCTGTTCAAGCTGCCCAACTATCTCAAGCAGAAAATGGGCTCCAACGCCATGCGGCAGCCCTTTGTGCTGCCCGACGACATTCTGTTCAACGCCGAACAGGCGCTGAAGCGCGAAGCCGATGGGTTCCTGGATTGGGCCAAAGGCTACCTCGACCGGCTGTCGCGTCAGGTTACCGAGGCCAAGCAAGTCAGCGGCGACCGCACAGCACAGTTCGAAGAGATCAACCTGATCGCGCACGAATTGCGCGGCCAGGGCGGCACCTTCGGCTACCCCTTGATCACTGTGTTCGGCAAGTCGCTGTACGAAGTTACCAAACCGCCTTGCCGCCAAGACGACTCAAATTTGGAAATCGTCAAAGCCCATATCGATACCATGCGCGCGGTCTTGCGTGAGAAGATCGAAGGCGACGGCGGCGGTCAGGCATTGTTCAAGGCGCTCAAGATGGCGATCTCGAAATACGCACCGGCGCCTGCAGCTTAAAATCGGGCGACTTAAAGAAGTTCAGATACGGCGTAATATTTTATAGCGGAATTTTAGATCGAACAGAGCCGGCGGCGAGGCCGAACATGATGATCCCCACACGGTCGATCACACCATGAAACCCCTCAGCGGCTTATCTCTTGAGACGTCCGGATTTCAGAGATCGAGTCCTCAGAAGCCGGCACCAAAAAAATCGGGGATCTCATCACTGCGCCGTTTGCGGATCGCGACCATCCTGTTGGTCTCGAGCTTCGCCCTGCTTGTGATTGCCGCCGGTGTTTACAACATCACACAGCAATATCACGCGGTTATGGATGCAACGACCCGATCTGCGCTCGGCACCGCACGGACAATTCAGTCGCATGCGATGCAAACCTTCGGCGAGACCTATCGCGTGCTGGATGGGATCGGCGATGTCTATCGCCACGCCGTAGAACAGGGCGAGCTCAAGAATGGCGAGGCCATCAATGAAGTTTATCTGCACGACTTGATGGCGGCGAAACTGCCGAACGCTCCGGCGGTCATGACGTATTTCCTGCTGGATCGCGATTACAAAGGCGTCGCCGGCGCGCGCACGTTTCCTGTGGATGTATCCAAAGTCTATCTGTCGGGCATTTCTTTTGAGAACGCGATCGATGTCGGCGGCGATAATTTAGCGGGCGAGATTTATAAAGACCTTCGCCCGCAAGCCACGCCCAATACGTGGATATATCCAATCGGCTTACGGGTGATGGACAGTAACGGCGGTGTACAAGGTTTTGTCTACGCCCTGATACGCCAGGAATTCTTTGCAAAATACTTTGCCGAGTTTGATGTCGGCGCCCATGGCAGCATCGGCTTATGGACGTCGGACGGGCGTCTGATCGCCGGGACCGCGAATGAAAAAACCCCTATCGGCGCCATTGATAAATCCCATGGCGATACGCCCCAAGTTGCCACGACTCTCCAGCGAGAGACGGTCATAACAGTCGGCAACGGTCTCGCGGAACAGGTTATTGCGCGCGTCAATGTCATCAATGTGCCGCTGCAGGTGTCGGTTGTCCTGGATGCCGAGGATTTTCTAGCCTCGTGGCGCGAGGCCCGAAATGTCGTAGCCCTGACAGTAACCGGTATCGTCCTCGCGATGGTGGCTTTTGCTTTTATCATCCTGCGCCAGATCGAGCGTACGGAAGAAAATGAGCGCGCCTTGCGCCAAGCCAAGGCGTCGGCTGAAGAAGCCAACGATGCAAAAAGCAGCTTTCTCGCGCATATGAGTCCTGAGTTCCGCACACCGCTGAACGCGATCATGGGTTTTTCCGAGATCATCAAGAACAAGGTGCTGGGCGAGAGTATCTCGCCGGCCTACACCTCCTATGCCGACCACATTCACCGCTCTGGCGAACATCTTCTCAATATCGTCAACGACATTCTGGATATGGCGAAGATTGAATCCGGCGCGCAGCCTCTCCATCGCGAAGATATCGACATGGCTGAGATCATTGCCGGCGCGATCTCCTTCGTTGAAGGATTGGCGTCCCAGCGCGACGTGAGCATACGCTTGGCAGCTCAGCCAAATCTGCCGCTGGTTTACGGCGATCAGCGCTTCAGCCGTCAGGTTGTGATCAACCTCTTATCCAATGCCATCAAATTCTCGCCGCCCCGCAACGAGATCGTTGTCACCGCGCGCTACACCGAAGAATTTCTCGGCGTCTCGATTAGCGATCATGGGCCTGGCATCGAACCTGCGCTTTTAAAGCGGCTGGGCGAGCCTTTCCTTCAGGCCAACCCCACGGTTTCCCACACCGGACAAGGCACCGGCCTCGGCCTCTCGATCTGCAAGCGCTATATGGATTTGCTGGGCGGGGAGCTTATCGTCAACAGCACGGTCGGCTCTGGGACGACGGCCACGATCCGCTTTCCAGCCCACCTGATGATGAGCCGCGAGAATCCACCCGCGATATCGCCACCCGCGGCAGCCGATTAAGTCTTCTGAGCAACTCTATTGAGTGACGAGCGGATTCGGCTTCGGCTGAATGACCGGCATTTCCGGATCGGTTGTCGGCGGCTTTTTAACAAGATCACCATCGCCGGTCGGCGGCGGGCGAACAACACTGCCCGGATCGGCGACAATAGGCGGCGTTGCCGCTTGCGGTACGGTCACAGCCGGCGGAATCGTGCTTTGACCTGGCGTTGGCGCTGGTGCCGGCACAGTTGGCGGAACTGGGTTTTGCGGCTCGAACGGTCCAGGCGCTGCGACCGGCGTGAGGCCGACTGGGATCAGCAGTCCAAACGGCTTTATTGGTGCATTTTGGGGTGCGGCCTTTTCGGCCGCAACAATTTCGCTGGCGCGCTGCGTAGCCGCTTGGCGCACCGCGCATGTCTTCGCGCTCTCTTGCGCCTCGCATGTCACTTTCGGCGCGAGCAGGCTCACAGGGGCGTTTGATGCAGGCCTATCTAAGACGCGCTCGTCATCATTGCCGTGCAGTACGGCCGGCTGGAGCGAGGAAGACGACTGTAAAGACTCGCTCAGCATATTCACCGGCGCGGCTTGAGCGGATGCTGCCAAGCTAGCCATGGCGAGAAACACTGCGGTGAGTAACGTCGTCTTCATAGCCAATTTCGCATCCCTTTAATAAGCCGCTCAAGGCATTAGCCTGTTTTGCAAAGGTGTAATGTCCCAGCAGCAACGAAGTTCCCCAAAGCTCCCGAAAGCCCCAGAAACCTGGACGATTCAACCTTCGCGCGACAGAACTTTGCCTATTCGGCAGCGTTGTGCTGACAAGGATTGCGGCTAGCGATGTTTGTGAGTGAGGAGAGACCTATGAGCGAGATTTGGCGCGAAAACGCATGTAACGAAGTGAACATCATCATGAGATGTTCCATGCTGTTCCCGTATGAGGCGTGTGTGGAAGGTTCTCGCGCCAGCGGCGGAGACGATGACGACGCAGGCCCCGATATTAACCCGCCACTGCCTCAGGAAATTCCCGCACCGCAGGCACCGCAGCCGGAAATCGCGCCCTATCAGCCGCCGCAGCCGGTCGATCCGGGATTCCCGCAGCCGGAAGCCTGATTTTAAACTCTATTACGGTTTGGCGAAAATCATCACGTGCTGCCACGGCAGGCTTTTGCTGTCGGTGCTGACCCATTGCAATCCGACAACTGCCATTTCTTTTTTGGCCTGCGCTTCCGTCATCTTGTGAAGATCTTTAATCGGCACCTTAGGATCTTCACCGCGATACTCCACCAGCGCGATGCGCCCACCGGGCTTCAACGCACGCACCATCGCTTGCCCCATTTCGCGCGGATAGGAAAACTCGTGATAGACATCGACGAGCAGAATCAGATCGACGCTATTCGGCGGTAGCCTTGTATCGGCGACACCACCGAGGACGGGGATGATGTTTTTCCCCTCGCCCTTGGCTTGGCGCGCCGTGATGAGATCGAGCATTTCCTGCTGAATGTCTTCGGCATAGACCTTGCCCTGCGGCACCAGCGGGCTGATCCGAAAACTGAAATAGCCGGAGCCCGCGCCGATATCGGCAACCACGTCGGTGGATTTGATCCCGAGCAAGGGCAGCAGTTTGTCGGTGCCTTCTTCCTTGGCACGTTCGCTGCGGTCCAACCACGCGGCGCCGTCAGCGCCCATAATGGCGGCAATGTCGCGGCCCATATAGGCTTTGCCGATGCCTTCGAGCGTCATGCCGCGATTGGCGTAACCTTCCTCGGCAGCGAAAGCCCCCGCGCTCATAAGCGCAATAGCGATCAAAGCCATGTTCGAAATCGCACGTATCGTGAGGCGCATAAGTGCCGCTCCAGATCGAATTTTGGTGGCAAATTTTGGTGTCAGCATAGGCCAGCCCGCAGGGATAGAACAGACACGGGAAGATTGATATGATTGGACATATAGTAAATTTAACCTTGAGGATGCCATGCACAGCGACTCTTTAGCACCTTGGCAAAAGCACCATCGCTTTCTGGCCGAAGGCCACGGCAAAAACGCCAGCCGCACGAAGGCGGTGTTGATTTTGACCGTGATCATGATGGTTGCGGAAATCACCGCCGGCAGCCTGTTCGGCTCCATGGCGCTGCTGGCCGACGGTTGGCATATGGCAAGCCACGCGGCGGCGTTGGGTATCGCGGTGTTCGCCTATTCCTATGCAAACCGCCATGCCGAAAACAGCATGTACACTTTCGGGACCGGGAAGGTCGGCGATCTCGCCGCGTTTTCAAGCGCGATGCTGCTGCTTGTGATTGCGGGCCTGATGGTGCTTGAGTCGGTCCAACGGCTGATCTCGCCCGTGCCCATCGACTTCCACGAGGCTATTTCCATCGCCGCCTTAGGTCTCGCCGTCAACCTGGTCAGCGCCTGGATGCTGAAGGACGAAGATCATGGCCATAGTCACGGGCATGATCATGGGCACAATCACGGGCATAGCCACGCGCCAAAGCCCGTCCCCAACCCTGTGCACGATCACCATGACCACGCGCACGATCATCATGGCCACGATCACGCGCACGACGACCATCATGGACATGATCACGGGCATGATCACGGGCACGACCACGGACACGACCACGGACATAAACACGCGCAGGCCCATGACGCGCATACTCATGAAACCCATGAGCATAAAAAACAGGACCATCACCAAGACCACAATATGCGCGCGGCTTATGTGCATGTGGTGGCCGATGCTGCGACCTCGGCCCTTGCCATCCTCGCTCTGATCGCGGGGCTAGTTTGGGGCATTACTTGGCTGGACGCGGTGATCGGCATCGTCGGCGCCGCCATCATCGCGCAATGGGCCTGGAGCCTGATGGGAACATCGGGGCGCATCCTTCTCGATGCCGCGCCTGCCGATAACACCACCGAAGCCGTGCGCAAGGCCATTGAAGCCGAGCCCGATAACCGCGTCGCCGACTTGCATGTCTGGCGTGTCGGCCCCGGCCATCTCGCCGCGGTGCTGACGGTGGTCACGCATCAAGCGCGTACGCCCGCGCACTACAAGAATCTACTGACGGGAATCGATTTGCTCAGCCACGTGACCGTGGAAGTTGAGCATTGCTGCGATGAGCAGCCTCACGCCGCTTAGTTCGTTTCGCTAATTGACGTTATCGATTGTGGGCGGCGGCAGATCATTCGGATCATGATCTATGACCGGGCCGCGTTGCTGCCCTGCTTGTGGGCCCGCCTGTTGTCCATTCCGCACGACAAACCATTGCACGGTCGATTTGCGGCCGAATAAGTAGAACAGCAGGAACAAGATCGGCGTGATAATCAGCGCGGCGACGAAGGCATAGAAAAACAAGATCGCCAGGCCCGCCAGCGTCAGGATGACGAGGAAAAGACGCAGGAACGCGCCGATCACCTACAGCGCCTTCTCAAACATGCGGTAGGTTTTATAAATCCGCCCGCCGATGTCTTCGATGGAATGACAGGTCTGCGTGTTGGTTTCCAACACCCAGCTCATTTCGCACACCGGCATACCCAGCTTGAGCGACGCATCGCGCACCGCGCCGACAGTGAGCAACGCAAGCTGCGAGCCCATCGGCTTATTCTTATATTCCGGGACGACGCCCATAAGAATCACGCGCGTGCCCGACAGGAATGACCGTCGGGTCAAAACGCGCCACAACAGTTTCGCCCAGCCAAAGGGAAACAGCTTGCCCTTCAGATCGCGGATCATTTCGTTAAAATCGGGCAGCGCCATACACATGGCAGCCGGTTTGCCATCGACTGTGGCGATAGACACCAGCTCCGGAATCAAAATGAGTTTGGTTTCTTTGGCGAGATGCTTACCTTCGGCCTCTGTCATGGGGATCGAGCCCCAGTTCTCCACCCAACCGGCGCGCCAGATATCGACAATCGCGGCGAAGTCCTCGTCGTAACGCTTGGGATCGAGACTCCGCACGGCGAGACGCGGATTGCGTTCTAAGCTGCGCTTTAGCCATTTCAGCTGCTTGAACGGCAGCGCTGTATCCATCGGCGTAAGATACGCGCGCATATCGACGACCTTAGTGAAGCCTGCGGCTTCGACGAGGCCTTGGTAATAGGGTTGAGCATGACCCATGGCGACACGCGGGGGGCAATTGAAGCCGTCGATCAACAAACCCGACTCATCGTTGATGTTGAAGCTGAAAGGCCCGACGACGCGCTTCATGCCTTTTTCGCGCAACCAATCGGACGCAGCTTTGAACAGCGCATCGGCGACAGATTGATCTTCAATGGATTCGAAGAAACCGAAGAAGCCGGTCGCGTCGTTGTAGATTTTTAGATGATTCTGATCGACTTGCGCGGAAATGCGGCCGACAGGTTTATTGTCGCGTTCGGCAATAAACAAAACGGCCTCACCGTGCTGAAACCACGGATTGCTTTTGGGATTGAGGCGCGGCCCCTCGATCAAAGCCACCGGCGCGATCCAATACGGATCGTGCCCTTGCGTGACATGCGGCACTTGCATGAACTCGCCGACACTTGCCCCGGCGCCGACGCGCCGCAACGTAATGTTTGTTGAAGCCACTCCGGTATTCCCCTGCTTAACCAGCGCTCACTTGATTGTTAGTGGCCTGATTATTTGAAGCTTGCGCATCCGCCTCTTGGCTCGCAGCGGCTGCGGCTTGCTCGCGTTTGCGATGAATAGGATTGGTGTTGTAAGGCCAATTGGGTGTCATCTTCGCGACGTATGGGTAAGATTTGGCGACAGTTTCGTCGTAGCCCAAATTGAAGACGGTCGCGGAACGCGGGCGCGCAGCAGCGCCGTCGTAGAACGTGCCCAGCACTTTGTCCCACCACAGATTGGTGATGCCGTAGTTGCCATTCTCGTTGTGGAAATGGTGGGCCATGTGAAACTTCTTGATCTCACGCACCCAGCTCCATTTCGGCGCGTAGCCCAAATGTTGGATGCAGTGGAAAAATTCGTAGATGCAGGTTTGCACAACACCCGTGCACAACGCTGCTAACGCGCCCGTCCAGCCGGCCAAAAGATAGCCCACCGGCATGCTCGCGAGCGCCACCGTCGGCAGCGTGGTGTAGAGCGCGCCAAACAGAACTTTCAAATTATTGGGATCGCTGTGATGGTCGTAGTGAATGCGCTTCCAAGTGCCCGCCGTCAGCGGCGACTTCCACATCCATTTGCTGTGCAGGATGTTCCTGTGCAGCAGGTACCACACCACCGGATAGATGAAGAACGTGGCGGCCATGGACAACAACACCGGCAAAACCGGCACATCGTCCTGGATCACACCCGACAGCGCGAACGCGCCCGACACCAGAGCGGCCACGAAATAAGCGGCGATGGCGTAGTATTGGAAATAGGCTGCGGCCAGACCGCGCAAATCCATGCGGTCGAGGTGGTATTCCTTGTCGCTCCAGAAGCCAATTTTCACTGGGATGACCTGTCCTTCTACGCCGCCGGTATATAAGCCCGCTGAGGTGCGGACGCCAGTATGTTCGAGGTTAAAGTCTCGCCAAAGACCCAACGAGCGCGAACGGTATCCAGACTGCCATCATCGATGGCAAAACGTGGCGCAAGTAACCACAAACAAAAACGCGGAGCTGCAAGCCCCGCGTTTTGTATTTGTCATACGAAGAGCTCTTAGCCGATAGCGGCGCGCTTCTTTTCAACCGGCGCAGCCAAGCCAACTTTCGCGGCGACTTCGGCAAAGATCGCGATGACTTTGTCCAATTGCTCTTCGGTGTGGGCGGCACACAGGCTCGCGCGCAGCAACGAATAGCCGTAGGGCGTGGCCGGCGGCAGTGCCAAATTCACATAAACACCCGCTTCGATCAGGCCGCGCCAAAAGGCAACCGCGGTGACCGGATCGGGCGCGACCACGGCCACAACCGGGCTGTTTTCGCTGGCGACCTTGAGGCCAATCGCCGTGAGTCCGGCGTGCAATTTCTGGGCATTGCGCATCAAGCGCTTGCGCAAAGCGCCGCCGTTCTTGACGAGGCCGAGGTTCACGGTCGCGGACGCCACCACCGACGGCGGCAGCGAGGCAGTGAACACATACGCGCGGGTCACAAGACGCAAGGTATCGAACTGCGGATGATTGGAGACGCAGAAGCCGCCAACGGTGCCGACGGACTTGGAGAAAGTGCCGACGATGAAATCGACATCGTCTTCGCAGCCGACTTCTTCCGGCAGACCGCGACCGTACTTGCCGAGCACGCCGAGCGAATGGGCTTCGTCGGAGAGGATGTAGACGTTTTCGTATTTCTTCTTCACCGCGACGATTTCAGCCAACGGCGCTTTGTCACCGAGCATCGAGTAGATGCCTTCGATGACAATCAGTTTGTTGCCGGGCTTGTCGGCCAAACGCGCGAGACGCTTGTCGAGATCGGCGGCGTCGTTGTGGCGGAAGCGGATGATCTGCGCGGTGCTGCCGCGCACGCCGTCATAGATCGATGCATGACAGTCGGCATCCATCAGGATGTAATCTTCGGGGCCCATCAACGTCGACAGGATACCGAGGTTGGCGAGGAAACCGGTGGAGAACACCATGGCGTGCTGCTTGCCGAAGAAATCGCACAGCGCGGTTTCAAGTTCCTTGTGGCCGTAATAGGTGCCGTTGGCGACGCGGCTGCCGGTGGTGCCGGTGCCGCAAGCTTCAAGCGCGTCATGCGCGGCTTTAAGCGCTTCGGGCGCGAAGGTCAGCCCGAGATAATTGTTGGTGCCGACCAAGATGGTGCGCCGGTTGCCAATCATGGCTTCCGTCTGCGACAACACTTGATCCATTTTCACCTGGAAGGGATTGACGCCGCCGTCACCGAACAAAGCATCGCGTTGACCCATGAGCGGAGCGAAGCGGTCTAACAGATCGGCCATGAAAACAATTCCCTAAAAAACTTTCTGCGCGTTCGCGTTACGTGTTCTCGGCGACAATTTTTTCAACCGCGATGGCCAAGTCGTTGATCGTTGCCACGTCGGGCAAGGTGTTGAGAGGCACCGAAATATCGAAAGCGTCCTCAACCACGGCTATGAACTCCATCACAACGAGGGAATCAAAATTTAGGTCCTCGCTGAACCTTGTCCCGGGCGTCAGCGCGACGCCGGCCTTGTTGAACGATTTCAGGATTTCGAAAAGAGCCGCCAAGGTATCTGGTGACGGCTCAGCGCCGGTGGGGGCGTTCATGTCCTTTAGACCGTTCCTCGTCCGCGCCCGCGTCTGTGGATAATATGTTGCGGGTGCTAACGACAGAGTGCGGGAAGGAGGGCTCGGTTACAAATCAACTCAGCCGTTACGATGTTAACAGCCCCTGTGAGGTGTACCAGCTGACCGCGTCTTTGAAGCCTTTTTCTAGGTTCCACAAGGGCTTATAGCCCGGGAACGGGGTTTTGGCGCAAACCCAGTTGGGATGCAAAAGTTCGGGTATTTTGCCCCAAGACATCACGGTCGGACGGCGGGTCAAATAGGACGAAAGGCTGGCGGCGGCGCCGGCGAGGTAGAGCGCCGGGGCGGGGACCGGGATCAAACGGGGGGTCATGCGCAAAGCCGCACCCGCCGCAGCGGCGATTTCGGGCCAGGTGTGGCCCCCCAAAGCACCGTCGTCGAATTCAATCGGCTCGGCGGCAGGGTCGGCGGGTGTCTCAGGGAATTCCAACGCCGCCATTACGGCTCCGATGACGTCGTCGACATGAACCAGGGACATGCGGGCACCGTCCACCATAGGGGCGAGCACAAATCCCTTGGCAGCCATTTGGAAGATTTTGAGGGTCTCCATGTCGCCGGGGCCGTAAACCGCGGGCGGACGCAAAATCACGGCCGGAAGGCCGGACTGGAAAGCGCGCACACCCTGTTCCCCAGCCCGCTTACTGGCGGCATAGGCAGACAGACGTGGTTCGCGCGCGGCCAAAGACGAGAGATAGATGAAACGCGGCGGCACCGTCTGCGCAGCGCAGATTTCGGCAAGAAGACGCGTGGCTGTGCCGTTGACGGCGAAAAATGCGTCGCGGTCGACGGCCTTAGTGGCACCCGCGCAATGCACGACGGCGATGGCATCACGTACCAGCGTGCCAAGGATTGCCCGGTCGGTAAGCGAGCCTAATACCCACGACACGGCGTCGTTGGCGTCGGCTTGTTCCCCGGCAGGCAAGCGCCGGGCGAGTGCGCGGACGTTGCATCCCTTTTCCACCAGCGCACGAACGACGCGCCGGCCGATAAAGCCTGTCGCGCCGGTTACCGCCACAAGGGGAAGGGTCATGATGGATCAGGCGGCCGGAGCGCCGTTGTCGAGGGCGGAAATCTCACCCGCGACGAACATGGATTTGGCGCGGCCGCGTGCGAGCTTGCCGGATGTGGTTTTTGGCAAGCTGCGGGCCGGCACCAAGATGACTTCGCAGGTGACGCCAACGGACTCTTGCACCCGCGCGCGGACTTCGGCGGCGATGCGTGTGCGTTCGGCGGGTTCGGTGGGACGGCACTGCACGAGAATGGCCGGCCGGTCACTGCCGTCGGCGTTAGCGAGCAAGATCGCCGCGGCGTCGCCGGACTTCAGGCCGTCGATGTGTTCCACGGTCCATTCGATGTCCTGTGGCCAGACGTTACGGCCGTTGACGATCATCATGTCCTTGGCGCGCCCGACAATGACGAGGTCCTTGCCGATCCAGTAGCCGAGATCGCCCGTATCCAGCCAACCATCTTTCAGCGCTTCGGCGGTGGCTTCGGGAGCATTGAAGTAGCCCTTCATGATACTGTCGCCGATCACGAAAACCCGGCCGACGCGGCGCTCACCCAGCACAGCACCCGACGCATCGCGAATTTCCAAGCGCTGATCCGGCAGGACTTTGCCGCATGTGACAAAGGCGCGGCCCTCGCTGCCATTGGTAACCGGCTCGGCGCGATTGTCTTCCAACGCGTCTTTGTCGACGAGATCGACGTGCATACCCTTGTCGCGGTCGGAGAAGCTCACGGCAAGCACAGCCTCCGCCAAGCCGTAGCTCGCGCAGAAGGCCTTGTCCGAAAATCCGTAAGGCTTGAAGGCGTCGGCGAAGGCTTGCATGACATTCGGCTTGATCATCTCGCCGCCGATGCCGGCGACTTTCCACGACGAAAGATCGAGCCCAAGCGATCCTTCCGCCATGCTCGAGACGCGCCGCGCGCAAAGTTCGTAACCGAATGACGGCGCGTAAGACATCGTGCCCTGATTTTCGCTGATAATTTTCAGCCAGGTCAGCGGGCGCCGTGCAAAGTCTTCCGTCGCTAAATAATCCACCGAGGATTGGCTGGTCGTCGCACCCAGCATGAAACCCACGAGGCCCATGTCGTGGAAGAACGGCAACCACGATGTCGCGCGTTCGCCCGGTTGATTGCGCACGCCATATTTGTTCATGCCGTGACAATTCGCCATGAGGCTCGCGTGAGTCACCATGACGCCGGTCGGAAAGCGCGTCGAACCGGAGCTGTACTGGATATAAGAAAGATCGAACGCGCTGCCGGGCTTCAATGTGCCCTGGCCTTCAGGTAGCGCGGTGACGTCTGTGAGCGATCCGATCAAGGCGAGCGGCATGCCCACTGCGGCTTCCTGCACTAAAGGTAAAAACTCCGCCGGACCCAACGCCATGCGCGCGCCCGACGAAACCATCTGACCTTTGATTTGATCGATGTAAGCCTCGCGGCGGCCGAAAGCTGTCGGCAACGGCATAGGCACGGGAATGATGCCTGCGTATTGGCAGGCAAAAAACAGGGTGAGGAATTCCGGCGCGGTCGCGGCCAACAGAGCTACGCGTTCACCGGGTTTGATCCCCGCAGCCGATAGGCGCACGGCATGGCTTACGGCTCGCTCGCGTAAATCTCGATATGTCTGGACAGCTTCCAGGCCACCGCGCGCCGAATAGAAATTGAAGCCCGCATCGCTCTTGGCGGCATAATCCACGGCTTCTGTGAGCGTGGCGAAGTCGGCCAGCCGTTTTGGCAGGTTGGGCGTGGAGCTTGGCGTCGGCCGCAAAGGGACAGCGGTTGAAACGGAGGGCTCGGTTTGCGGCAGTGCGGAGGGTGTCACCATAAGAGGCGTTGTCCACAAAATGTCTGCGAGGGTCAACTCACCGAATATTACAAATATTGCAGTTTTCGCGAAGATACAGCAATAACGCGGGGTTGCGGTTTTCGCGCACGCGCTCTTGGCCTATGCTATCGGCCTGCTACATACGCCCGCTTGCACACGGAAGAAAACTCTATGGACAACAAAGTTCTGGCCCTCGCCGTCGTTGGAGCCGCCGCTGTCGCCGGCGCGGTGGCGCTCGACATCAATAAACCTCCGACCATGTCGGATGCGACGGGCCCCGGCAGAGAGCAGTGTTACGGGGTCGCCAAGGCCGGCGAGAACGGCTGCGCCAACGATAGCCATACATGCGGCGGTCTGGCTGCGGTTAACAGCAGCGGTCAGGATTGGATGCTGGTGGAAGCCGGCACCTGTCTAAAAATGGGCGGCCAGCTGACAGCCTTTGCCGATCCAAAACCCGCCCCGGCCAAGGACGGCACCACCGGAGGATAATGGGTGGTGCGGATTCCAGATGCGGGCGTTCCCGTTGCCGCGGGCGTCGGATTGCGTACGCCGCATATGGCCGCTTTCGCCGCTACAGCACCCGGCGCATTGATCGCACCTTGGATTGAAATCCACAGCGAGAATTTTCTCTGCGACGGCGGACCACGGCTTGCGATGCTGGATGCGGTGGCGGCGCGTTATCCCGTGAGCTGTCACGGCGTCGGCTTGTCCCTGGGCTCGGCGGACGGCCTCGATCTCGATCACCTCGCACGACTCAAGCGTTTGTTCGCGCGCGTGAAGCCCTGTCTCGTCTCCGAGCATCTGTCGTGGAGCGTGACAGACGGCGTTTATCTCAACGACCTTTTGCCAATGCCTTATACCGCCGCAACGCTCGCGGTGATCTGCCGCAATATCGATACCGCACAGAACGCCTTTGGGCGCCGCATCCTCGTGGAAAATCCGTCGGGCTATTTACGGTTCGGCGAGTCCACCATGACCGAGCCGGAATTTTTAAGTCACGTTGTCGAACGCACGGGCTGCGGCCTGCTTTTGGACATCAACAATGTTTACGTCAGCGCAGTGAATAACGGCTTCGATGCTGCCGCGTATCTCAAAGCCATTCCCTATGATGCTGTGGGAGAAATTCATTTGGCCGGATACACAGAAGTTGGCGCTGGCGAAACCCGCGTCCTGATCGACACACATGGGGCGAAAGTTTCCGATCCCGTCTGGGAACTATACGCCACCTTCATTCGCAACAACGGTTCACGTCCGACACTGATCGAATGGGACCGCGATCTTCCTGAACTTCCCGTGCTGTTGCGCGAGGCTGCAGCCGCGCAAACCATTCTCGATAGCGTAACACGAGAGATTGTTCATGCCGGCTAGCGCTCACCTAGATCTATCCGACATCCAGCGGCGCTTTCGCGAGGCCGTACTAGGCTCCAACGACACGCCACTCACTTCATTTGTGAATTCGGACGGGCTCATCGCCACACGCATCGCGGTTTATCGCAACACGATCCAGGGTGGACTGCTCGAGGTGCTGGTGGCGGCCTTTCCGGTCACGCAACGAGTGATCGGCCCGGAATTTTTTGCAAATCTCGCCGGCCGCTTCGTGAGCACTGCCCCGCCGACGGCGCCGCAGCTTCTGACTTACGGCGGCGGGTTCGCGCAATTCATTGCAACGCAGGATGTTGCGCGGCGCTTACCTTACCTTGCCGACGTCGCGCGGCTGGAATGGGCCAAGAATGAATCCTACTTCGCTGCCGATGCAGCCCCACTCGATCCGGCGCGCCTTGCGGCTCTGTCTCCCGACGTTATGGCGCAAACAGTTTTGCGATGGCACCCGGCAACACGACTGATCACATCGCGCTTTCCGATTCACCGCATCTGGGAAATCAATCAGCCCGCCGTCGTGAATACTCCCGAAATCGATATGACCGAAGGCCAAACGGCGCTGGTTTCGCGGGCCCAGCATCATGTCGCCGTGCGCGCCCTCGCGCCCGCAGACGCAGCACTTGTCGCCGCGATATATGCAGGAAAGACTTTGAAAGAAGCCGTCGATATCGCGTTGGAGGTGGATGCTAGTTTTGACGTGCAAGCGGCTTTGCAGGCGTACTTTGTCGCCGGCGTCTTTCAGAACGAGCTTACTTCACATCAAAGCCCGTCTTCGCCAACAGCCCGTAAAATTCCTTGATGGCGTTTTCTTTTTCGAAAGCCTCGGGAATATCTTCGGTGAGCGCGGCGATAAAATCTTTACGCCGCAAATAAGATACAACGGTATCTCGGGCAATCGTGGTAGCCCGCCCGACGGTCAGCACGCCGGAGGCACAGAATGTCACCAGGCGCGTCGCGCGATCGCGGAACGGCAGACGCTTGTCGTCCAACCGCTCGATGACGCCTTGTGAAATAATATAGTCGGAGACCAATTCGTCGAATTTCATAGATACGGGATCGCGCAGACGGTCAGGCAGTTTCGAATCCAGCACAAGGCGCTGCATACCGCAGACTTCTTGGAGACGGGCTTTTTCCGTGCGGGCTTCAGGTGCGATTTTCTGAATGGTATTGAGCTGCCCGCCAAGATCGCGCAACTGATTTTCAATCAGGCCTTTCATTTCGGCGTCGGTATTGGGGTCGTACATGGCCAGCAGGTAGATGAATTTGCGTTTGCCGGACATAAACTTATCGCGCACGCCTTCCATGGCGCGTTTGCGTCCCGTCGCGCCGCCGATATTGCTCAAGCGCGCCCAGCGTTCGGTCAGGCCCTTGGCCATGGGGCGGCCGCCCATCACACCATGATCGGTGACCACACGGTCAAGAATGGTATCGAAGAACAGCTTATCCGCAGCCGGGTCTTCGCTGTTGGTCAGGCGCACGGAGCTGGCCATATCTCGCTCCAGACGATCAAACAAAATGTTTTTGGACCGGGGCAATAAATCCGCTGCGAAAAGTTGATTGAGCAGCGCGACCAATTCCTCAACAGCGAATTTTGTCGGTTTGCATTTGCCTTCAAGCAAATCGAGCACGCGCATCATGGCATCGCCTAAATGCTTGGAGACGCCGATAACATCCTTAATCACAGTTTTGGCGACAAAGATGTCGGCCAGCATTTCATCGACCATGGCGCGGGCGCGTTCGTCCTGCTGCGACTGCGCCATGGGCAGAAGCTGAGTCATCTTGCCGAGCCAGCCGGTCCAGTTGACCGTGGTACGCACAAAAGCGACGTGGGCGAGATAACTGCGTTCTTCGATATCGCTGACGCGGGCGTCCATGCGGCGCCACAACTCGTCGAGCGTGCTGTTCTTTAATTCCGGCAGCTCTTTGCTATCGACTTCGCGGGCGCGTTTGGCGATGGCTTCGACGGCAGCGTAAATCACATCTTTGCGTTTACGGGCATCGACGCCGGTGACACGCGCATGCAGGCTTGCGATTTTGTCCACGGCCGACGGCACCATGGTATCGAGATTGAGCATGCGCTTGAGGTTCTTGTGGCTGTGCAGCAACTCAAACGGCGTCATCTCCTGCTTATCGAGATACTTGGTAAACACCCGCGCCATCGTCGTGCGCGCCGCCGTCTGGTAGTAGTCCGTGACCTTCTCACACACCGGCGCTTCGTCTACCGGGGTGATGGAAAAGTCTTCATCCTTACTGACGCTCTTCAATTGCTTGAAGATTTCGGTCTCGCGGCGTTCGCCGCTGCCGAATTGTGATTCCTTGATGATGCGCACGCCTTCGGTGGTCTTCATGGCCAGAAGGTCGGCAGCCTTACGGCGCGCAGTCTCCTCGGTCGGTACGACCTCGAAAATGGCCCACCGTCCGCCCTTATGGAGCTGAATCTCGAATTGCGCGCGTCCGAGGACTTCCATTCTGGTTTGTCCCGTATGCGACCCCTATCCCCCAATGGAAACGGGCCCTCTAAGATTAGAAAGGGTGTAACAAATTCCTTAAGGTTCGGCAAAATCCTAAAATGCCCGCGTCAGCTGCGGCCAAAAATGGGGTCGTCGCCATCTCTGGTTGCGACTCCTGGCCTATTGAACCATGGGCTTAGGCGTTAACCTAAAAGTATGGAACTTATGACAGCCTGACGGGGAAAATTTGGCCATCTCTGCTCCAGGCTGTTTTCGCGAAAGTCCTATTCGGATGGCCGATCAGTGCACCGCTGATGCCCGATCGAGGCCATCGGGTCCGGTCGTTCGCGCACGAATCGCGCAGGAGTCGGACGAT
>CAITZE010000491.1 GCA_903896775.1 uncultured bacterium | reverse complement strand
CCTGCTGCTGCCCTGGCGCATGGGCGAGGATTGGTTTTGGAATACACTGGTGGATGCCGATCTCGCCAACAACGCCGCCAATTGGCAGTGGGTCGCGGGCTGCGGCACGGATGCCGCGCCGTACTTCCGTGTTTTTAATCCGGTGCTGCAAGGTGAGAAGTTCGACGGCGACGGCACTTATGTGCGTCGGTGGGTACCGGAGTTGGCAGGCTTGCCTAAATCAAGGATCCACAAACCGTGGGAAGCGACCGATGCGGAGCTTCAAGCGGCGGGCGTTGTGATTGGAAAAACCTATCCAGCCCCCGTCGTGGACCACAAGACCGCCCGCACCCGCGCCCTTATCGCTTTCGCTCAGCTCAGAGCCGGGTGACGCGACGGGCGCTTGGGCCGGTAAGGGTTCGGTGGGTTGCTCCGGCGCAGGTCCGACGCCTTGCGTGGAATAGAGCGAGTCTTTCAACATCGGGCGCACACCGGCCGCGCGCAGAACGTTGGAATATTCCTCCAGCATGTCTTTCGGAAAACGGAACTCAGGTGTGGGCCGCGCGAGATTGATGCAGGCGAAGGAATAGAATCGTTCCCCAAGTCCTTTGTGCCGGAAGCGTTGATCGACCCAGGAATACGGCGCGGCACCTTTGGTTGAATCCAAAACCAGAAAGCCGACCAGCGAACGCCCAACGCGCGCATGCACGATCATGGCTTCACCGCCCGCGAGATAACCCTGCAGACTTGCAAGATCTTCGGTCGCATCGCCGGCGGCATCGGCTTGCGCCGCAGTGCCGCTGATGATCTGGCGGATGCGCGCCATAAAGCCATCCTGGCGCGAGCCAAGCTCGATCTTGATCTCGTTCGGAATCTTCGAGCGGGAAAGGGGCGGTGACGAAAGGTTCAACGCAAATGCTCCGGGCGCCATAGAAAGCCTGAGCTTTTAGAGTGCCCGCGATAGGTCAAAGCTTGGTTAATACGGGGGCAAACACCCGCTGTTATTGCGGTTCCGTTACACGGGAATGCCGCGGCGGTTTGATGCTGGCTCGCCGGCCCAAAAGCACCGTAATCTCTGACCCTTACAGACACGCTAGGCCATAGGCGCCGGGAGTATTCCGATGTTGATCAATTGTATTGCCTACCAGGACGGGAAAAAGCTCGCAGATATCCCAACGCCGGAAATCAGCGATTATCTAGCTAAGCCCGATACTTTCGTCTGGGTGGCGCTTAAAGATCCTACGCCTGCGGAACTTCAGGAGATGCGCGAGGAGTTCCACCTGCATGAGTTGGCGGTCGAAGACGCGCAAGTCGGCCATCAGCGCCCGAAGATCGAAGAATACGGCGATTCCATCTTCGCCGTGATCCAATTGGTCGAAGCGGTAGATCAGGGTCTTAATGTCGGCGAAATCGATGTTTTTGTCGGGCGCAATTATGTGCTGTCCGTGCGCAACCGCAGCCAGCAGCAATTCGTCGGCGTGCGCGACCGCTGCGAGCGGGAGCCGCACCTGTTGAAACAGGGTGCTGGCTTTGTGCTTTATGCGCTGATGGACGCGGTGGTCGACCGCTACTTCCCGATCATCGAATCCTTCGAGTCCGAACTTGAGGCCATCGAAGAACAGGTGTTCGCCAGAAAGGCAGCCCGCGAGAATACCGAGCGGCTATACCAACTCAAGCAGCGTGTCATGGTGATGAAACACGCTGTATTTCCGTTGATGGAAGCTGTGGGCAAATTGTACGGCGGCCGCGTGCCGCAGATTTGCGTCAATTCGCAGGAATATTTCCGCGATGTCTTCGATCATCTTGTGCGCCTGAATGCGCAGCTGGAAACCCTGCGCGATACGATTTCATCGGCACTCCAGGTAAACTTGGCGCTGACCACCATTGATGAAACCGAAACCACAAAGCGGCTCACGGCCTGGGCCGCGATTATCGCGGTGCCGATGGTATTCGAAGGCCTGTGGGGCATGAACTTCAAATACATGCCCGAACTTGAATGGTCATGGGGTTACCCCATGGCCTTAGCGTTCATCATCATCGGATCGGTCGCGGTGTACGTCGGCTTCAAGAAGTCGAACTGGCTGTAGGCGTTACTCCGCGGCGCCTTCCATGGCGGCGGCGTCCATGGCCTTTGACAGCAGCATGTAGAGCTTGCCCATGTCCGAGGTCGAGAACGTCGTCGTCAGCACTTCCGAGCGGTCGGTTGCGCGGGCGTGCTTCACCAGAGCCGAGTATTCCTTCAGATAGCGCATGACGTACCCACGGAACTTATCGTCGGTCTGATACATGCGCTGGATGGCCTCGAACTTCTGACGGCTGAGGGTTTTGGTGATGTGGCGCAGGAAGACGCCCTGATCGCCCTTGTAGTAGCGCTTCCACAATTCTTCTTCGACCGAAGGCTGGAAGATGCGTGCGATGTCGACCGAGACGCTGTGCAGCTGCTCGATGACATAGGTGGTGTTTTCCAGGAAGCGGCCGGTGTGAGCTTTGTCGTGAGCGTCTTCCAGTTGACGCGCGGTTTCGGCGGCTTTGCCGGCGCTGGCCATAAGCTGATCCACCTGACGGCCAAACGTCTGCCCGGCTTTGCCGGTCTGCTCGGTGATGCCGTTGCTGGCTTCGACCAGGCTCTCGGCGTGTTTGCGCAAGGTCTTGAGCACGACTTCGACGCGGGCAACGGCTTCGTCGGCAGACTTGCCGAGGGTGAGCAATTGCTGGCGGAAGGCTTCGCCTGTGGCGCGCGTACCGCCGGCGATCTTTTCCGAAGTCTCGGAGAACTCGCCCAAGGACTGGCGCATCTTCTCGCCGGCAACACTGACCTGTGCCGCGCCGCGATTGGTGGAGTCCTCGAAGTCGAGCATGAGTTTCTGGAGCGCATCGCGGAATCCGTTGATGCGGACCTGCGCGTCATCGGCGACCGTGACGATACCGGCCGAGCGCTGACGCAAGCCATCACCCACGACGGCCATTGTCTCAGTGGCGTGGCTGGCGGCTTTGTCGATCATCGACACCTGATCGTGGAAGGAGATCGAGGCGTCTTTGAGCTTGAGGCCAGCAGCATCGGCGGCGGAACGCAGAGCGTCTTTGCTCTCGTCGAGGGTGCCCAACACCGCCTGCATGTCTTTGGAGACTTGCGCGGCGACTGACGACAAGGCGGAGACTTCGGTACCGATTTCGCGGCTGACGTCCTTGGTCTTTGCGACCGAGTGCGAAACCGTGTCGGAGACTTTCTGGGACGTGGCTTCGAGAGATTCGCGGATCGATTCCAATTCCTTGGTGACGCGCGCGGAAAGCTGCATGAGCTCCGACGAATTCTGACTGAGGATGTCGGACATCGAACGCACGTGGGCCAGCACCTG
>CAITZE010000490.1 GCA_903896775.1 uncultured bacterium | reverse complement strand
CTTCCGAAAGTTGATCTTTGCGTGCGCTCAGGAATTTGACCAGAACATCGCGATAAATATTGCGGCTTTCCGTGTCACCAAGGGAATTCAGTTCCAGCGTAACCGTGCCGGTCAGTTTCAAATCTTTCAGGATATGCGCGGCCAGCGAAATGACCTCGATATCGGCCTGCGGTGTCGCCACACCCAAAAGCTCGACGCCAATCTGATGGAACTGACGCTGGCGCCCTTTTTGTGGACGTTCGTAGCGGAACATAGGGCCGCGATAGAAAAATTTCAGCGGTGTCTGCTGCGCGAGGCCACCGGAGATAAACGCACGCGCGACACCAGCGGTACCTTCGGGACGCAGCGTAACGCTGTCACCGCCTTTGGTGTCAAAGGTGTACATCTCTTTGGTCACGATATCGGAGGTATCGCCCAAGGTGCGCTTAAAGACTTCGGTGAACTCGAATATAGGCGTGGCGATTTCGCCGTAGCCGTATCTCCCCGCAATGTCGAATGCCGTCTCTTCCACATGTCTGTGGCGACGGACATCGTCAAACATAAGATCGTGGGTGCCCTTAATGGGCTGCAGGCCAGACACGGGAGTATTTCCAGTTTTGAAGAGGTCGCAGGCAGCGGATTGAGCAGCTAGGCCGAACTTTATTCCAAGAGCGGTCGCTACTCCGCAGCGCTTGAATGCAATTCCGCTTCAGCCTTGGCCTTCGCGGCTTCCATTTCAGCGGCTTTCTTCTCGACCAGCTTAACGATGTGCTCGATCTTGTCTTCGTCACCGATGTTATGATCGGCTAATCCCCCGATATACATCTTGTGACTGCCGCTACCGCCACCCGTTAGGCCGATGTCGGTTTCGCGAGCTTCGCCCGGGCCATTGACGACACAGCCAATGATCGACAGCGAGACCGGCTGTGCGATATGTGACAGGCGCTGTTCCAGAACCTCAACCGTCTTGATGACATTGAATCCCTGACGCGCGCAGGATGGGCACGACACGATGCGCACGCCGCGATGACGCAGGTCCAAGGACTTCAGCATGTCGAAGCCAACTTTGACTTCTTCCATGGGCTCGGCGGAGAGCGATACGCGAATGGTATCGCCGATACCGGCCCATAGCAGCGAACCCATGCCGATTGACGACTTCACCGTACCCGAGCGCAAACCACCCGCTTCGGTAATGCCAAGGTGCAAAGGATAATCGCAAACCTCGGCGAGCTGTTGATAGGCCGCCACGGCCAGGAATACGTCGGAGGCCTTCACGCTGATCTTGAACTCAAAGAAGTCGTTGTCTTCGAGAATCTTGGCATGCTCTTGAGCACTTTCAACCAAAGCATCCGGGCAAGGTTCGCCGTACTTCTCAAGCAGGTGTTTTTCCAAGCTGCCGGCATTGACGCCGATGCGCATGGAGCAGTTGTGATCTTTCGCCGCCTGGACCACGTCCTTGACGCGCTGGGCGTTGCCAATGTTGCCGGGATTGATGCGTAGGCAAGCAGCGCCCGCCTCGGCGGCTTCGATGGCGCGCTTGTAGTGGAAGTGAATGTCCGCAACGATCGGCACCGAAACCTGGCGCACAATGTGCTTGAGCGCGGCCGTGGACTCTTCGTCGGGACACGAGACGCGCACGATATCGGCGCCCGCATCAACGCAACCCTGAATCTGGGCGACCGTGCCAGCGACGTCGGTCGTTAAGGTGTTTGTCATCGTCTGCACGGCAATGGGTGCGCCACCGCCGATGGGGACGTTTCCGACGTGAATTTGGCGCGATTTGCGGCGTTGGATATCGCGGTAGGGGCGCAAGCTCATGATGCAGTCTCTGTTCCTTTGGGGACGATCTCCGTCCCGTGGATACTTGAGCGGCTTATACCCCAATTTGGCCGGGGTCCAAAGAGCCATCCGCCGCCGGCGACGGCCAAAAAGTCATCAAACCCGCCAATCGGGGCGGATTTATGGGCTGAAATTATGGCGCGGGAGCGGCCACCGGCTTTGAGCTGGCGGCTGGGACTGGCTTGGCCGGGCTAGCAGAAGCGGCGCCTCCCTTCAGGCGCTGCGGGTCCAAGGGGACGCCACGGGCAAATACGCCGGCGTCGAGAGGGGGCATAACCTCACCGTTAACGAGAATATCCAGATCGGTAGGCTTACCGGTCACCAAAGTCATTCCTCCACCGCCCTCGGGCGCGCGAAAGACTTCGCCCTTATGCAAAAGCTGGGTGCGATCGGGGTTTTCCGTGGTCCGTAACGTGATCCAGACATCGGACTTGGCGCGTAATTCGACGATATCGCTCGGAGCTTGCGCGACGGGTGGCGCTGCAGCGGCAACTTGTGGCGTGGCCTGCATGCCCGAAGGTGGTTGGGGCGTATCGGCACCTTGACCATCGTCGGACTCACTGTCCGCTGAGTCGTCTGATTCATCCATCGGCGCCGTCTCGGTATCATCCGACGCGGAAGCAGCCACGTCTGTAGAAGCAGAAGGCGCTGCGGCGTCAGGCGGCGGGGTCTGCGGATTGATCAGTGCCGTCAGACGATCCGGCACGGCTTGAATGACTTCAACCGCGGCGCGATTAGATCCCGCGACAGCGTACCAAATGCCGTAAATCATCATGCCGAGGATGACGGCCACGAGAATTAACGCGCCCGATGGCAACCCTGAATCCGGCGTCGGCAAGGGAAACTCGAAAACCGGTCGGTTTTTCAGGCCGGAACTTTCTTCCTTATAGCGACGCACAATTTCATCGCCATCGAGGCCGAGATGGTCGGCGTACGCGCGCACAAACCCAATCGCATAGGCTTGGCCCGGCAAGTCTTCGTAGCGACCGTCTTCCATCGCCACGAGATAGGTGTATCGGATGTGAAGGACCTGCGCGATGTTCTGCAGGTCTTTGCCGACCCGCATGCGCGTTGCGCACAGCAGGCGGCCGACGCCAGTGTCCTTGAACTCGCCCTGTTCGGTCGTGACACCGCGGCT
>CAITZE010000489.1 GCA_903896775.1 uncultured bacterium | reverse complement strand
CGCCGCGGTTCACGACCGGGCGCACAGCTGAATAATACAAGGGAACAATCGGAATCTTTTCCAGATAGATGTACTGCCAGACGTCCAGCTCCGTCCAATTGGAGATCGGAAACACGCGGATGCTTTCGCCCTGATGCTTCCGGGTGTTGTAGAGACGCCAGAGTTCCGGACGCTGTTGCTTTGGATCCCAACGATGCTGGGCCGAGCGGAACGAGAAAATGCGTTCTTTCGCGCGCGATTTCTCTTCGTCGCGGCGTGCGCCGCCGAAGGCCGCATCGAATTTATATTTGTCGAGCGCCTGCTTCAGGCCTTCGGTTTTCCACATGTCGGTATGCAAAGCCGAGCCGTGATCGAAAGGGTTGATGTTGCGCGCGAGAGCTTCCGGATTCTTGTGCACCAGCAGCTCAAAGCCCAGTTCCTTGGCCATGCGCTCGCGCATCTCGTACATCGCCTTGAACTTCCAGGTGGTGTCGACATGCAGCAACGGGAACGGCGGCTTGGACGGATAGAATGCCTTTGCGGCCAAATGCAGCATCACGGCGCTATCTTTGCCGACGGAATACAGCATCACCGGGTTGTCGCACTCGGCGACAACTTCCCGCATGATGTGAATGCTCTCCGCTTCAAGGCGCTGGAGATTGGTCAAGCCCGACATCGTTATCCACTTTTCGATAAAACCATGACGAGCAACCCGCGATGCGAAAGCAGCATCCGGGGTTATGTCCTTCTTTCGTCGGATTGATCCCGTCTGAGGACATTATCGCTGGCTTGCTGGCCAAGCACGACTAGCCGCACGGCAAAACCCGGGGTGACCCGGCATCTTGCATATGAATTCTTTGCCATTTGAGGGCTATCGGAGAAGAAAAATCCCCAAAGCCGGATAGGGCCGTTTCTAACGCAGGCGCGGGGCGTACATCAGGCCGCCGTTGGTCCAAAGCCGGTTGAGACCGCGTTCCAACTTAATCGGGCTGTTGCGGCCCACGTTGCGGTCGAAGACTTCGGCATAATTTCCGACTGTCTTGATGATGTTGTAAGCCCATTTTTCATCCAGTCCTAAGGCCTTGCCGTTGCCGGCGGCGATGCCCAAGAACTGCTGGGTTTCGAGTTCAGGATGGCCGGCGGCCGCACTGTCGATATTCTGCGACGAAAGCCCGCGTTCTTCCGCAACGATCATGGCGAAAATGCTCCAGCGGACAATCTCGAAGAACTGGTCGTCGCCTTGGCGCACCAGTGGCGCCAGCGGCTCTTTCGAGATCATTTCCGGCAGAATGTCGTAAGCGTCAGCACCTCCCGCCATGCCGGCGCGCGCAGCCCCCAGCCAGGTCACGTCCGCCGAATAGGCCGCACAAGCACCTGATTTGAGCGCTCGTTCCGCAATCGCATTATTGGGAACGGGAATGGTGGTGAGGCTAAGGTTGCTGGCCTTGAAGTATTCGGCGACGCTGGTGGCGTGGGCTTCGACGGCTTGAACGCAGACAGCCTTGCCATTCAGCTGTTTGGCAGTGATGACGCCGCTTTTCTTTGGAACCAGGAAGCCCTGGCCGTCATAGAACGTGATGGGCCCGAACATCAGCGCGTTACTTGTGGCGCGGGTCAAAGACCATGTGATGCGGCGCGCGACGATATCGATGGCGTCGGTATCTTTAAGCTGGCTGACATTCTCGGCGATGACAAATTTGATTTTGTCGGGCGTGCCGAAAATCGCGGCTGCCACGGCGCGGCACGTATCGACATCCAGGCCCTGAAACCCGCCCTTACCGTCGGAGGCGGCAAATCCGGCCACGGCCGGCAGAATGCCGCAGGTCAAAACACCTCGCGTACGGATTCCGGCGAGGCGTGATCCCGCCTGCGCGTGGCCCACAAATCCGGTCAAAACGAGGGTTAACAAAAGTAGTTTTCCGACGTATTTCATCGCCAGGTAGGAATCATGAGGAAAGGGAGGCGCCGAGACCTTAATTCTTTCGCCGGTGCCCGTCTAAGTGATTATAAAGCACCAGATTTCGGCGCTTTGAGGCGGAGTGAAGCCCTGCGCTGGTTCTTGGCCTTGAGTCGGGCCTGAAATAGAAGTTTCTTCTTTTCCAAGTCAGCCGCGTAGGGAAACCTTGTCCAGAATATCCTGAAACTTCCGGGAAATAGAGAAGATTGTTTCCTGGCGAGCCCTTTGGGCCTATGTGTGCCTCGCTCGCGATGGTCGCTGAGCCCCGGATTAACCGGGCCGGCAAGCCCCAGCGTATCTCATAAACAAGGACAGAACGTGAGCAGCGTGGATTTTCTTTTCGGCACCGTGAATGGCGCTGCGTCTAGCAGCGGCAAAGGCGACGGTATCCGCAAGGTGACGCTGGTTGGCGCAGGCCCCGGCGACCCGGGTCTTTTGACGCGTAAAGGCTATGACGCGCTTCAGTCCGCCGACGCGGTATTTTTTGACGAACTGGTCTCGCCCGAGATCATGGATCTAGTGGGACCGCAGACACGCTGCATCTATGTCGGTAAGCCGTGTAAGTCAGCTGCAATCTCACAAGGCGATATCATTCAGCAGCTGATCGGCGCTGCGCGCGCCGGCTTGAATGTCGTGCGCCTTAAAGGCGGCGATCCGATGGTGTTCGGGCGCAGCGGCGAAGAAATCGAAGCCTTGCGCGACGCCGGCATCGAAGTTGACGTTATTCCTGGCATTACCTCGGCGAGCGGCGCTGCGGCGTCTACGCGTATTTCCCTGACGCACCGCGACCATGCTGCACATGTATCCTTTGTGACGGCTGCGCGCCGCGAAGGTGCGCTAGCCGATGTTCGTGGTTTGGCCGGCAAGGGCCGGACGCTGGTGATTTATATGGGCATCGCGCGGGCGCGTGCGCTGAGCGAAGCCTTAATCGCCGACGGCGTCGATGCGACGCTGCCGATTGCCATTGTCGAGAATGCAACCCGCGCCGACGAGCGTGTCATTACGACAACAGTCGGCGGCCTGTCCGAGACAGTTGCGCACAACAATGTGCGCAGTCCGGCTCTCTTCATTGTTGGCGATGTCGTGCGCACGTATGTTCCGGCGGACGCAACCGCTGTCTCCGACGCACGCGTTTAAGGACGATAGAGATGGCACAAGCCAAACCCGTGAATAAGATGTTGACCGCCAATCGGCTTCGTAACGGCGAGACGCTGTATTACACCGCTGCTGGCGCTTGGTCGCAGTATGTTGCGGAAGCGAAAGTCGCCACAACCGCGGAAGACGCCGAAGCGCTCGCCAAAATCGGAGCCGCTGCTTACGCCGCCAATCTGGTGATCGACGTTGCCGTTATCGACGTCACGCCCGGCGCCGAGGTTAGACCGGCCCATATTCGAGAAGTCATTCGTGCGACCGGACCTACTGTCCGCACCGACCTCAACAAACCCGTCACGCCGCCGCAAAGGTAGAGGCATCCCCCCGTGTATATCTACGACAAATTCGATCATGCCATTACCAACGAACGTGTCGCTGAGTTCAGTCAGCAAGTCACACGCCGTCTGAAGGGCGAGCTGTCGGAAGATCAGTTCCGCCCGCTGCGGCTTATGAACGGCCTCTATTTGCAGTTGCATGCTTACATGCTGCGCGTGGCTATTCCGTACGGCACGTTGTCGTCGGTGCAGCTGCGCAAGCTCGCTGATATCGCGCGCAAATATGACCGTGACTATGGCCATTTCACCACGCGTCAGAACATCCAGTACAACTGGATCAAACTGGATCAAGTGCCCGAGCTTCTAGCCGAGCTCGCAAGTGTTGAAATGCATGCTAATCAAACTTCCGGCAACTGCATTCGCAACGTCACGGCCGATCAATTCGCGGGCGTCGCCGGCGATGAAGTGGAAGATCCTCGCATTATCTCCGAGGTCATACGCCAATGGTCGACGTTCCACCCTGAGTTTTCGTTCCTGCCGCGTAAATTCAAGTTCGCGGTGACAGGCGCGGCCAAGGATCGCGCCGCTATTCAGTTTCACGACATCGGCATTCAAGTCGTCAAGAACGATGCCGGCGAAGTCGGCTATGCAATTTATGTCGGCGGCGGCATGGGCCGCACGCCAGTGGTTGCGCCGCTGATTAAACCCTTTGTCGCGCGCTCGGAACTGCTGTCTTACCTCGAAGCGTGCTTGCGCGTTTACAACATGCACGGTCGTCGCGACAACATCTACAAAGCGCGTATCAAGATTCTCGTGCGCGAATTGGGCCCCGCGGAATACGCCCGTCAGGTCGAAGAGATGTGGCCGTTAACGCGTGCCGCCGGTGTCGATATCGATCCGGCTGAAGAAGCCCGCATCCGCGCTTTCTTCGCGCCGCCGGCGTATGAAACCATTGCCGAGCCTGTGGCATCGTTTGTCGACGCGAAGGCCAAAAATCGCGCCTTTGCGCGTTGGGTTCAAACCAATGTTCATGTCCATAAGGCCCCCGGCTACGGCGCCGTGACGATTTCGTTGAAGCCGATTGGCGGTATTCCGGGCGATGCGTCAACCGTTCAAATGCATGCCATCGCCGATCTGAGCGACAAATACAGCCTCGGCGAAGTGCGTGTGACTCATGTGCAGAATCTCGTTCTGCCCAACGTCAAGCAGGCCGATCTGTTCGCTGTGTGGCAGCGTCTGGGCGAAATCGGGTTTGCCGAAGCCAATGTGGGTCTGGTGACCGATATCATCGCGTGCCCGGGCCTCGATTATTGCTCGCTCGCAAATGCGCGTTCGATTCCGGTTGCCCAGCAGCTGAGCACGCGTTTCGCCGATCTCGATCGCCAGCACAACATCGGACCGTTGCAGATCAAGATCTCAGGCTGCATCAATGCCTGCGGACATCATCATGCCGGTCATATCGGCATCTTGGGCGTCGATAAGGCCGGACAGGAATTTTACCAAATCACTCTGGGCGGTGCGGGTGATGAAACCGCCAGCATCGGCACGCTGTTGGGTCCGGGTTTTGCGGGCGATGACATCGTCGGTGCAGTCGATAAGGTCGTGAACACTTATCTCGAGTTGCGCCAAGCCCCCAGCGAGACCTTCATTGAAGCCTATCGCCGTGTGGGCGCCACGCCGTTCAAGGAGAGCCTCTATGGCCGTCGTTGATCGCAACGGACCTATCGTAGACGCCTGGGAGCGCCTCGCTGACGATGCGCCAGTGGGCAAGGGCGCATCGGTCATTGTCTCTTTCGCGCGCCTGAAGAACGAGCACAACAGCCTGTTTTCGACAGCATCTCGCGTTGGCGTCGATGTGGCGAGCGATGTGAATCTCGATGAGTTGGAACCCTTTCTGCCGCGGCTCGGCGTGATTGTTGTACGTTTTGCAAACATGCGCGATGGCCGCGTCTTCTCGGTCGGACGACTGTTACGTGAACGCTACGGTTACACAGCCGATATGCGTGCGGTCGGCGATTTCATCCCCGACCAGGTTTTATTCCTTCTGCGTTGCGGGTTCACATCCTTTGAAGTTGCG
>CAITZE010000488.1 GCA_903896775.1 uncultured bacterium | reverse complement strand
CGGGGGTTCGAGTCCCTCCCTCGCTACCACCGCTTTCAAATACATAGACATGCTGGGTCACGGCGTGCGCGCCGCGCAAAACGCCGGCGCGGCCGCGTGGGCTACTTCGCTTTCTTCAGCTGCTTTTCAATGATGTCCGAGAGCGCCTTAAACGCTTGAGCCGAGTCCGAAGGGATGCCTTCGTACTTTTCGTCGCCGATGAAGAATGTCGGCGTAACGCCAACCTGATACAGCGTGATGGCTTTCTTCTGTTCGTCTTGCAGTGCGCCCAGCAGCGCTTGGTTCTGCAGGCAGGTATCGACATCGGCCGGCGTCATTCCGGCCAGCGCCGCGTACTGCTTGAGTGTATCGAGCGGTACGCGCGAGCGTTCCCACTCCTGCTGATTCTTGAACATGACCTCGACGAGGTTTTTGCCGCGATCCTCTGGCGCGCAGCGGGCAATCAACGCAGCACCCATCGCGAGACCGTCTGTGGGAAGATCACGGAAGACAAAGCGGATTTTGCCGCTATCGATGAATTCCTTTTTGATCTTCGGGAAAACCTCGTTGCTGAATTCGCCGCAGTGCGGACAGGTGAGAGAGGCATACTCCAGCATAACGACCTTGGCCTTCGGGTCGCCCCAGGTCATTTCGCGATAGGCCGCGGGTGTCTGTGATGTTGCTTCATTGATCTCGATCTTCGGCGGCTGTGCGGCCCAGGAGGCATATCCTCCAGCAAGACCTGCAATCGCAACGAAGCTGAGGCCAATAAGCTTAATCGACTTAATCGGCGTCGTTTCGCTGAGCAGCGTAATTCTCTTTTTCAGCGGTTCCATAGCGCGCGATGGCCAGAAGCAGCCCGCCGGTACGCGAGCGAGCGGGAGAACATTCTTGAGCATGGCCTGTGCGTAAGAACGGCGCTTTCCGGGATAGGCGGTCATGACTTCCGCATCGCAGGCGAATTCTTGATCCATGCGAATCTGGTGTACCGCGATGTGGACGAGGGGATTGAACCAGTTCAAGCACTGCAAGGCGGTGATGAGCAAGTTGATCTGCATGTCGCCGCGACCCACGTGCAGGCGCTCATGCGCCAGAATCAATTCGCTTTCTTCCGTGCTGAATTTTGAAGCGAAGTCGACAGGAAGAATGATTTTTGGTGCAAACAGGCCGGCAACAAGCGGGCTGTGTTGCGCGCTTTCGGATATGTAAGCGTCTTTTATCGGAGCGGCAGAACGAAGATGTCCGAGCGTGCGCCAGAATCGCAGCTGACGGATGATGAGCAGACCAGCACTCACCCCGATGCCGCCGATCCAAAGCGCGACAAGCATCGGCGCATAATCACAGGATATGCCGGGGTCGAAACTAAATGCGGCAATTGAACTACAGCTGCTGGTGAACAGGCCCACACTGGTGATAGACGGCGGCGGCAGAAACCCCGCAATGGGCGCACAGAACACAACAACCCAAAGCGCGTAAGCGACGCGTGCGCCGAATAGACGCCTTACAGGCTCGCGTAAAATTAGAACCAGGAGAATTGCGACACTCGCGACAATATTAGCGCGGGCAAGCGCGTCGAGAATCTCATTTGTCATGATCGAGGTCCTCTATGAGTTTCTTCAGTTCCGCAATGTCTTCGCTGCTCAAGGTCTTGGATTGAGAAAAATGCGCAACGAGGGGGGCAAGACGGCCGTCAAAGAGGCGATCCAGCAAGCCCTGGCTTTCGGTCGTTATAAAATCTGTGCGGCGCATGACCGGGCGATAGAGGTATCGCCGTCCATCACGTTCGGCCTTGATCGCTTTCTTCTTAAGAAGGCGGTTGATGAACGTCTTTACTGTCGCCTGAGACCAGCCATTTGCTTTGGCCAAGTCGGCGACAATGTCTTCGGCTGTCAGCGGGCTTCTCCGCCACAGCGCTTCCATCACCAAGCTCTCGCCATTGCTAATGCGAATGATTATCATTACTGAAAAAACCGCTGAGCTATGCGAATGCGGTGCATTTGCATTTTCAAACACATTAAGCGGGGATCAATATGAGTTCGCATGCGAGCAACAAAGTTTCGTTGAAGAAAAACGGTGCAGCGATATGGGTGATGGCGGCTGTTTCGGCCGTTTCCATGGGGCATGTGTCGTCTGCCGCTGCACAGCAACAGCCCGCGACGGCTCTGCCCCCGGTGCAGGTCGATGACCAGAGCACTAAACCCGACGCCAATCCCTATGCCGATCCGGCGGCGCCTTATAAGGCCGACCGTCTGTCTTCAGGCAAGTTCACGGAACCGGTGCTCGATACTCCGCGCACGGTGACGGTTTTGACCAAGGAAGTGCTGGAAGACCAAAATGAAACGACGCTCCGCGAAATCGGCCGCTCGACGGCCGGCGTGACTTTGGGAACAGGCGAAGGCGGCAACGCCTTCGGCGACCGCTTCTTCATTCGTGGATTTGACGCCCGCAATGACATTTTTGTCGATGGCGTGCGCGATGCCGGCGTCAGCATCCGTGAGAATTACAACACCGAGCAGGTCGAGATCCTACGGGGTCCCGCGTCGTCCTTTGCTGGCCGCGGCACGACCGGTGGCGCGATCAACATCGTGACCAAGCAAGCCCGCGATGTTGATTTCTATCAAGCGGAAGGCACCGCGGGTTTCAGCAACGCTGAAAAGCGCCTCGCGGTGGACGTCAATAAGACGATCACCCCGGATCTGGATGTGCGCGTGAACGGCGTGATGCAAGACTCGAACGTTGCGGGCCGCGACTTCACCACCGACAACCGCCGTGGCATTGCCGGCGCCGTGGCTTACCGTCCGACCGAGGACATCACGATCAATGGCGGCTATTCGTACACGCGCGTTTACGGACTGCCCGATTTCGGCGTGCCGTATAATCCGCTCGCGCGTCGCCCTGTGGCGGACGGCGATGTTCCGCGCAACACTTACTACGGCATTGTTAACCGCGATTTCACCGAAGCTACGCAGGCGATGGGAACATTGGATGCCGAATGGCGCGTGACCGATTGGATGACGCTGACGAACAAAGCGCGTCAGAGTCATTCACTCCTCAACTACATCGGCACGATTCCGGAAAACCCCAGCGCGACAGGCGCGACGGCGCCCTATCCTTCGTCGACGACCTTCTTCTCGGGCTACACACAGCTCAATGCGCAAAGCCGCTATTCGCCTGTGAACGTACTGGCCGATTCACCCGAGGCGTCGTTCACTTTTGATACGGGTCCCATCCACCACGTTGCGATTGCGGGCGGTGAATTCTCCAGCGAACGCATCAATATCAATACTTATACCGGCTTCACGTCGGAACTGACGACCGGTACGGTCGCTTTTACCTCGAGCGGCGCGCCGATTGTGAGTGTCACCAATCCAACCAACTATCTTTACGGTGCTGGTGTCACGACTCTCGGCACCAATCCGCTGCGATACTACGTTGGCACCGACTCTGGTTATTTGATGGATACCGCGAGCTATAAAGACTTCATCATTCTCAATGGCGGCGTGCGCTACGATAACTATCATATCACCTCCGCCAACAACACGAGCACGCGGGTCGATAACTCAGGCATCACCAGCTACAACGTCGGGCTGGTTGTGAAACCGACGCCGAACAGCAGCGTCTATACGGCTTATGCAACTTCGGCGAACCCGGTCGGCAGCGAGCTGGATGCAACGTCGAGCACCTACGGTGGTTTCG
>CAITZE010000487.1 GCA_903896775.1 uncultured bacterium | reverse complement strand
CATCGGAGCTTTCGGGCGGCATGCAGAAACGTGTGGGCCTTGCACGCGCCATTGCCGGCGAGCCCGAGATCGTATTCTTTGATGAGCCGACCACCGGCCTCGATCCGATCATGGCCGATGTCATCAATGATCTGATCATCTCCTGCGTGAAGCAGCAGGGCATCACAGCCCTCAGCATTACACACGACATGCACTCGGCACGTAAGATCGCCGATCGCGTCACGATGCTGTACGAAGGCAAACTGATCTGGGATGGCGCCGCCAAAGATGTCGATCACAGCGACAATCCCTTTGTCGAACAGTTTGTCCACGGCAAAGCCGAGGGCCCCATCAAAATGCAAGTGCGCGGATAACTGCGTGGCGAAGGTAACCAAATCCTTCGTCTGTCAGAACTGCGGCGCGGTCACGAGCAAATGGGCCGGCAAGTGCGAAGCTTGCGGTGAATGGAACACCATCGTCGAGGAAGCGCCGCGCGAAGCTTTGCCCAAGGGCGTCAGTGGCGGCAAAGGTGGACGCAAGATCGAGTTCGTCGATTTGAAGGGCACTATCGTGCCGCCGCCGCGCCGTTCAACCACCATCGGCGAGTTGGATCGCGTATGCGGCGGCGGATTGGTGCCAGGTTCCGCAATTCTCGTCGGTGGCGATCCAGGCATCGGCAAATCCACGCTGCTGTTGCAAGCCACCGCTCTACTGGCCGCCCACACAAGCTGCGTCTACATCACCGGCGAAGAATCCGTCGATCAGGTGCGTTTGCGCGCCCAACGCCTCGGCTTGGCGACAGCGCCGGTACAACTCGCCGCCGCTACAAATGTGCGCGATATCGTAGCCAGCATGGAGGCCGGCCCTTCGCCCGAGGTCGTGGTGATCGACTCCATCCAGACCATGTATTCCGACACAATCGATTCCGCGCCGGGCACCGTGACGCAAGTGCGCACCTGTGCCCACGAACTGATCCGCGCCGCCAAGAAACGCGGCTTCGCATTGTTCCTGGTTGGCCATGTCACCAAAGAAGGCACGTTGGCCGGTCCGCGTGTGCTTGAGCACATGGTCGACACCGTTCTTTATTTCGAAGGCGACCGCGGCCATCAGTTTCGTATTTTGCGCGCCGTGAAGAACAGATTCGGGCCGACCGATGAAATCGGCGTGTTCGAAATGACCGATGCGGGACTTCGCGAAGTGTTGAACCCCTCTGCCTTATTTCTGGCTGAGCGCAGGGGCAACGTCAGCGGGAGTTGCGTGTTCGCAGGGATTGAAGGCACGCGCCCGGTTCTTGTGGAAATTCAGGCGCTTGTCGCCCCATCCAGCCTCGGCACCCCGCGCCGCGCGGCGGTCGGCTGGGACATGGCGCGGCTCAACATGATTCTCGCCGTTCTTGAAGCCCGAGCGGGCCTTGCCTTCGGCGGTCACGACATATATCTCAACGTCGCCGGTGGCCTTCGGATTCAAGAACCAGCGGCGGATTTGGCGGTTGCCGCGGCCCTGGTTTCGGCCTTCACGGGGGATCCGGTGCCCGCTGACGCGGTGGTCTTCGGCGAAATTGGCCTTTCCGGCGAGGTGCGCGCGGTGTCGCAGCGGGATTTGCGGCTGAAGGAAGCAACCAAACTAGGCTTCCGCCAGGCTTGGGTGCCGCGGCCGGCACAATCCGGGCGTAAGAGCGGCGGTAAGGATAGCGACAAAAAGAGCGGTGCCGTTCCAAAAGACATCGCCCTCAAGGACATTGCTCTTGAAGATATGGGACATGTACAGGACGTGGTGAGCCGCTTTTCCAACGCCGCAGGTGGTCACTAATGGCGAACCTGCCCATTAACAGCCTTGATCTCGCCGTCGGCATTGTCCTTCTGATCTCTGCCTTGCTCGCCTTCATGCGCGGTTTTGTGCATGAAGTACTCTCCGTCGCCGCCTGGGTCGGCGCCGTATTGGCCGCGATGCGCGGTCTGCCTTTCGCGCGGCCGTTCGCCCGCAGCATCATTCCCATTGATTGGGCGGCCGACGCCACTGCCGCCGTGCTGATTTTCCTTGTGGTGCTTCTGGCCCTGTCGATCATCACCAACGCCATTGCGCGCAGCATTCAGAAGAGCGCGCTTAACAATCTCGACCGTTCGCTGGGCTTTGTTTTCGGTCTTGGGCGAGCACTGGTGATCCTGGGCTTCGGCTTGATTATCGCCGACTGGCTTACGGCCACCGAGCGCCCTATATGGATGAAGCGAGCCAAGACCCTTCCGGTTATCGAACTCACTGCTGACGGCCTCAAAGCTATTTTACCGCCGACCTTTATGGCCGGCGGCGATGCTGTTAAGGATGGCGCCGTTAAGATCAACAAAGCTCTCGAAGCACAGCAAACCCTAGACCGCCTGACCGCACCGACCGCGCAAGGCGCTGCCACAGAAACCGCCAAGCCCGAAAGCGGCTACCAGGATAAGGAACGGCGCGACATGGAGCGTTTGATCCAAACCAACGAAGGCTTAAACGCACCAGGCTCAAACGCCTCGGGCGCGGCCAGCGAAGGCGGGGCCAAATGAGCAATTCTCTTCCTGCGATTACCGATCCCTTCGACGACGACGGCGACCATCTGAAAGAAGAATGCGGTGTCTTCGGCATTCTGGGCGACAGCGACGCTGCGGCCCACACCGCTCTTGGCCTGCATGCGCTGCAGCACCGTGGACAGGAAGCCGCCGGTATCGTTTCCTACGATGGCCGCCAGTTCAATAGCCATCGCGGCATGGGTCACGTCTCTGAGAACTTCAATAATGAGTCCGTGATGGCGCGGCTGACCGGCGACATGGCGGTGGGTCATACGCGCTACGCCACGACGGGCGCTACGATCTTGCGCAACGTGCAGCCGCTGTTCGCCGAGTTCGACTTCGGCGGCTTCGCCATCGCGCACAACGGCAACCTGACCAATGCGCTCACCATACGCAGAGAGCTGCAAAAACGCGGCTGTTTATTCCAGTCCACCTCAGATACCGAAGTGGTCACCCATCTCATCGCCATCAGCGAAGAAAACACCTTTGAAGAGCGGTTGGTGGATGCCCTGCGCCAGATCGAGGGCGCTTACTCCTTTGTCTGCCTGACCAACACCACGCTGATCGGCGCGCGCGATCCTTTAGGCGTGCGCCCGCTGGTTCTCGGAAAACTCGACCGCGCCTATATTATGTGCTCGGAGACTTGCGCCCTCGACATCATTGGCGCCGAATTCGTGCGTGACGTTGAACCGGGCGAAGTCGTCATGATCAGCCACAACGAAGTGCGCAGCTTAAAGCCCTTTCCCAAACAGCATCCGCGCTTTTGCATTTTCGAATATGTTTACTTCGCACGCCCCGACAGCATCGCCGAAGGTCATAGCGTTTATGAAGTGCGCAAGCACATCGGCGCGCAGCTTGCCAAAGAAAGCCCCGTCGACGTGGACGTCGTGGTGCCGGTGCCTGATTCGGGTGTGCCGGCGGCTTTGGGTTTTGCGGCGCAATCCGGCATTCCTTTTGAATACGGCATCATTCGCAACCACTATGTCGGGCGCACCTTCATTCAGCCGACCGACAAAACCCGCCACTTGGGCGTCAAGCGCAAGCATAATCCCAACAAGGAAGTGCTCGCCGGCAAGCGCGTCGTGTTGGTGGACGATTCCATCGTGCGCGGCACGACCTCCATCAAAATTGTCGAAATGGTGCGCCAAGCCGGCGCTACGGAAGTCCACTTGCGCATCGCAGCGCCGCCGACGGCGCATCCCTGTTTCTTCGGCATCGATACGCCCGACTACGACAAACTGCTGGCCGCGCAGCACGACCTTTCCGGCATGGCCAGGGTGCTGGGCGTTGACAGCCTCGCCTTCATTTCCATTGAAGGGTTATACAAGGCCGTCGGCGAAGCCCGCCGGCAAGCCGACCATCCGCAATATTGCGATGCCTGCTTCACCGGCGATTACCCCTTGCCGTTGACCGATAAGAACGCCGGCAGTCAGCCGAAGCAGCTGTCCCTCCTCAGCGAAGAGCGCGCGTAATTCCATGACCGAGCCTTCTTCGCAGCGCCTGGCCGGGCGCGTCGCGCTGGTTACAGGCGCATCGCGCGGTTTAGGCCGCGCCGTCGCACTGCGGTTTGCGGGCGAAGGCGCGCATGTGATCGCCTTCGCCCGCACGCGCGGTGGACTCGAAGAGTTGGACGATGAAATTCGCAAGCTCACCGGCAAGCCCGCGACTCTGATTGCCGAGAGCCTGACTGACTTCGACAAGATCGATCAAGTCGGCGCGGCTTTGTACACACGTTACGGCAAGCTCGACATTCTCGTGGGTGCAGCGGCCATGCTGGGTCAGCTTTCGCCGATGGGCCATTATAAACCGAAGATGTGGACCGACGTTTTCGATCTCAATGTGCACGCCAATTGGCGGCTCATCCGATCCTTCGATCCTTTGCTGCGCCAATCGGACGCAGGCCGCGCGATCTTTGTGAGTTCGCGCGTGGCCACAGATGCGCGCATGTATTGGGGACCATACGCAGCCTCTAAAGCTGCGCTCGAACAGATGGTAAAAATCTACGCGGCCGAAATGGCGCACACCCAAGTTCGGGCCAATCTTGTCGACCCTGGCGCTTTGCGCACCAAGATGCGGGCCCAGGCCTATCCCGGCGAAGACCCTGCGTCCCTTAAGACGCCCGATGCCGTGACGGAGACTTTTGTCGACCTCGCGGAACCGGCTTGCCAGAAAAATGGCGAAGTTGTGAAAGCGCAATAAGGCGCTGCCGGCTGCATAATAGCCGGGGTTACAAAACCGAAATCCGGTTTGCGCACCCGCGACTTTTGGCGGGATTCCGCCGTTATCCTCCGCGGCACATCAATTACATCGCTGTCAGGGCTGCTTGAACAAAAGCGCGGCTGGGCCAAAATTGATCCTCAACGGCGCGCTTCAGTTACGCCCTTTAGGGGACCGTCTCCAGCGCGAGATACGAGAGACACAAAAAATTTGAACACGCAGATGAAAGGCTTCAAAGCATCATGAGCAACCGCCCCTTCCGCTTCCTGCCGGCCGCAGCCGCCGTTGTCGCGCTGGCGCTGGCGACACCCTTCGTTTCCACCGCCGTAACATCGGTGTTTAAAACCGATAGCGCGCCGGTCGCACTCCTGAGCCAGTCGCCGCTCAACATGGCATCGGCGGAAGCCGCTGTTCCGACGCGCGACGGTATGCCGACCTTGGCGCCGCTGATCGAAAAAGTAACGCCCGCCGTCGTTAATATCTCGGTTAAAGGCAAAGCTGAGAAAGCCACCGTCGATGAATAAAACCCGCTGTCTCAGAACCCCGAGCTGCGCCGTTTCTTCCAAAGCCCCGGTGGCGAAGGCGGTAGCAACCCCTTTGAGCAAATGCAGCCGCAACAACCGCCGCGTCAGCGCATGGCGACCGGCTCGGGTGTTATCATCGACGCCGAGAAGGGCTACATCCTGACCAACCATCACGTCATCGACAACGCCGCCGAAATCATGGTGACGTTGAAGGACAAACGTGAAGTGCCGGCCAAACTGATTGGCAGCGACGACGGCACCGACATCGCCTTGTTGCAAATCAACGCCGACAACTTGACCGAACTCCCCATTGGTGACTCCGCCGATATGAGAGTTGGCGATTACGTCATCGCCGTCGGTAACCCCTTCGGCCTGACCCAAACCGTGACCTCGGGCATCGTCTCCGCCCTCGGCCGCTCGGGCCTCAACATCGAAGGTTATGAAGACTTCATCCAGACCGATGCGTCCATCAATCCCGGCAACTCGGGTGGTGCGCTGGTCAACCTGAAGGGTGAACTAATCGGCATCAATACCGCTATTGTCGGCCCCTCGGGCGGCAACGTCGGCATTGGTTTCGCCGTACCGACGTCGATGGCTAAGTCTGTGATGAGCCAGCTGATCGCCAACGGCAGTGTCAGCCGCGGACGTATCGGCGTATCGATCCAGAACATGTCACCGGAGTTGGCTAAGAACCTCGGCATGGATCAATCCAGCGGCGCGTTAGTCGGCAGTGTCGAGAAAGGCACGCCCGCAGACATCGCAGGCTTGAAAACCGGTGACATCATCACCGCCGTCAACGGCGCACCCGTGGAAGGTTCTTCCGATGTGCGTAACCGCGTGGGCCTTTCCCCGGTCGGTACGACCTTGGATTTGACCGTGCTGCGCGGCAGCGACGTCAGGAAGGTGAAAGTCACTATCGGTAAGGCCGCTGAAGCCAGGGTGCAAAAAGCCTCGCTGGAAGAAGCCAAGCCCGCCGTTAAAGGTGCGAGCTTCTCCGATAATCTCAACGGTAAAGGCGTCACGGTAACGAACGTCGAACAAGGTAGCCCGGCGTGGATGTCGGGCCTCCGCCCCAAGGACGTCGTCGTAGCTGTCAACCGCAAGCCGGTAACGTCAGTCGATCAACTCAATGATCAGTTGAAGGACTCAAATCGTGAGACGGCCTTGTTCCTGAAACGCGACGGCCAGGACATGCTGGTGGTCGTACAGTAAAGACTGAGACATAAACCGGCTCTGGTCAGCCGGGGAGGACCGAGGGTCGTTCCAGAGATGGAACGGCCCTTTGGTTTTCTACTTCTCGTCCTGGTAGGGATTCACCGGTTTGCGCAAATGAATGCGGATCGGCACACCGTCGAGGCCAAAGTTGTCGCGAATGCCGTTAGCGAGATAACGCATATACGCCTCTGGCAAGTCGCCGGCGCGGGTCGAGAAAATCACAAAGGTCGGTGGCCGGGTTTTAACCTGGGTCATGTAGCGCAGCTTGATGCGCTGCTTGTGGGTCGAGAGCGGCGGCGGATGCGCGCCAACGGCGGCAGCCAGCCAGCGATTCAAAGCGCCCGTCGGCAAATGCGTGTTCCAGGTATCGTGAACCTTGAACACCGCTTCCATCAGCGCATCGATACGCAAGCCGGTGAGGCCCGAGATCGTGACAGTGGGGATGTTCTTTACTTGCGCCATGGAATCGCGCAGGCGTTCCTCCAGAGTTTCCAGCGCGCGGCGCTTTTCCTTGATGGCGTCCCACTTATTTACGGCGATCACCAGCGCGCGGCCTTCATCGATGACGTGGCGGGCGAGCGTCAACTCCTGATTGTCGAGTACGGCCTCGGCGTCCACCACCAGAATCACCACCTCGGCCATTTTCACGGCTTCGAAGGTTTCGCCGACCGAAAGTTTTTCCACCGCGTCGATGACCTTGGCGCGCTTGCGCACACCGGCGGTATCGACCAGGCGGATCTGGCGCACGTCCCCCTTGGGCGATTTGTATTCCCAATCCACCGGAATGGAATCGCGCGTCACGCCGGGTTCAGGACCAGTCAACATGCGGTCTTCGCCAATCAGGCGGTTAATGAGCGTCGACTTGCCGGTGTTGGGTCGGCCAATGATCGCAAGCTGCAAAGGACGTAAAGGCAAGTCCGTTTCATCTTCCGGCGGCGCCTCTTCATCCTCATCGTCACCGGTCGCAATCGCGCCGGGCGGCGCAAAAGGCGTCAGCGCATGATAAAGGCCATCCAGGCCTTGACCATGCTCGGCTGAGATTGGGAGTGGCTCGCCAAGCCCCAGACGGAAAGCATCGTAGAGTGCGCTTTCCTGGCCTTTGCCTTCGCATTTGTTGGCGACCAGCACAATCGGCGTACGGGCGCGGCGCAACAGATCGGCAAAATGAGAATCGAGCGGCGTAATGCCCGCACGCGCATCCACCAGCATTAACGCAACGTCGGCGTCGGCCACGGCCTTTTCGGTCTGCTGACGCATACGCCCTTCGAGAGATTCTGAAGTCGCGTCTTCATATCCAGCCGTATCGATGACCGTGAAACGCAACCCGGCGAGACCGCCCTCGCTCACCCTACGGTCACGTGTCACGCCGGGCCGGTCATGGACCAAAGCTTCGCGGCGGCCCACGAGCCGGTTGAACAATGTCGACTTGCCGACATTGGGCCGTCCGACGATGGCGACCGTAAACATCGGCGCGCCGGCATCTTTGCGCGCACGCCGCGAGGGACGGCGCTCGACATCGGCATCACGTTTCTTTTGTGCGGGCCGATGGTCACGTTGTTGAAGGGGCTTGGCCTTCTTCGGGATGTCAAAGCCGGGCACCGCTTTCGATGGATCCATCGCGAGACCAGCCGCATTCTGCGCCGCGTTTCCGGGGCGCGGGCGCTTTTTATTCTTTGCGCCACCCTTTGCGCCTTGCGACGGAGCATTGCGCGGCTTGGGATATTTCACCGCTTTATAGCCGCCGGGCGAACGGGGGCCCGTGCGGCGCGTGTTCTTATTAGAGCGTGATTTGGGTTTTGGCATTTTGGGCCTGAGGGTGGAACTCAAAACGCGGGAAATGCAGTTTCACACCAGTCGCCCGCGCGGCCGGTCGCGTAACGCCTAGACGGGGCTTTTAGCGATAGGCCGACAGGTTACCTTCGTCGTCGAGCAGATACATTGTGGAGTTGGCGAAAACCGGCGGCAGCGCCGATCCGGAATTCAACTCGATCTTGCCCAGCACAGCGCCTGAATAAGGCGACACCGATAAAGCTTGATCGTTGGAACTCACGAGGATGAGGCGGTCGCTGGCCAACGCAGGTCCGGCCCAGATGATACGGTCCTTCTTGCCCTTCTCGTCTTCGTAATGCGGCAACTGCGTGACCCACAAAATGCGGCCAGAACGGGCATCGATACAAACCGCTTCACTGTCGACCGTGATGGCGTAAATGAAATCGCCGGCGATCCAAGGCTCATAAATGCCGGCCACGGGCACATCCCACATGCGCCGGCCCGTACGCAAATCGATGGCGGCCAACACGCCCGACTGCCCGACGGCATAAACGCGGCCCTTGTCGATGACCGCGCGTGCGGCGATGTCAGGCAAGCTGGCGGCGGCTTCAGTGCGCCGCGCGGCAACCAAGTTTTCGTTCCAAAGCATGGTGCCGTTGTCGGTGCGCAGCGCAACCATTTCACCGCTGGAAAGTGTAGCCACGACCACGCCGCCATCGACAGCGGGAGCTGCACCACCCAGCAATACGGTAGGTGTTGGCGAACCGGTGTAGGTCCACAGCTTGCGGCCGGTGTCGGCAGCCAAAGCGACCAACTCATTGTCGATGGTCACGACAAATACGCGGCCTGCGTTGACGGTCGGCGCTGCGCGCACAGGCGTATCAACCGGCACGCGCCAAACTTCTTTACCCGTGGTCGCATCCAACGCCAGCACTTCGGCGGCACCGGAGGTGACAAAAATGCGATTGCCTTCGATACACAATGCGCCACCGAGGAAAGCATTATCCTCTTCCTTCCTCGGCGCGGTTTTGACGCGCCAGGAACGTAGGCCGGTCTTTGCGTCGAAGGAGGCGACGTACCCCTCCGAGTCCATCGTATAGACGCGCCCGTTGGAGATGATCGGCTCGGCAAAAGAATGATTGCGCAAGCCTGAGCCTTCGCCAGCTGAGACTGTCCATGCACGCTGGGGCGCATCGCCAATCACGAGGTGATGCATGGCATGATGCGACAGCCCACCGGCGCCGGGCCATGAGTCCGTATCTTCGGGTCGCGGCAGAAGAATTTGGGTATCAACAGATTCCACGTTCGGGCGCAATTCACGCTCCAACGCCAGCACCGAAATGCGCGTTCCCGGAAGCTTGTCTTTATTCGATCCTGGTGCGAACCACTCGGTGACGGTGTCGCAGCTGGACAGCCCCACGGCAACGACCAGCAGGAGCGGAAGGAAAGCAATGCGCCGGAGATGGATCATGAAACCACGATACCTAAAAGAGTGACTTGCGAAAGCCGAAATGGATAACAGCTTAGGGCTTGGACGTTGCGGGCGAAGGTGCTGAAGGCGCTACGGAAACGGGCGGCGCAACAGGCGCTGCCGGGGCTGGGGGCGGCGGCGGGACCACACCGACCTGATACAGCTTGGTCAAATCCTGCGCGCGTTCGCGCATGGACGACGGCGTATTGGGATCGGTGGTGATCTGCGCCAGAGTTTTTACGGCGCGTTCCGCATCGCCCTGTTTTGCAGCCAAGAGAGCCTGGAGTTCCAAAGCCGAGAGATTGAAAGCATTGTTGGGACTGGTGAGCGGCGTCAGTGCCGCTTCGAGAGCCTTCGGATCTTCGCGGTCTATCCCGTGCAACACGCGCAGCAACGTGGCGAGATCGCGGAAGGAAGGTTCCACAGACGGATCTGCGGCCAGCGACGTATAGGTAGCGGTGGCGCCGGCGAAATCCTGTTTCTGGATTTGCAGCGATGCCAAGGCAAAGCGCGACAACATGCTGTAAGCCTTGCCGCCGTCTTTTGTCAGAGCCGTGAAGCCAGCCATGGCTTCGTCGGTTTTGCCATCCTGCTGAGCAGTGACGGCTAACTCATAGCGGCGCGCGTTGGCTTCGCGGTTCTTGATTTCGTTGTCGCGATACATCACCACGCCGCTGACGCCAACGATCAATAAAATCGCGAAGGCGATAAAAACATTGCCGTAACGTTTCCAGATTTTCTTGAACTCGTCGGCGCGCAGATCGGTTTCGATCTCCGACATCAACCCTTGAAACTCTGGATCGATTTCGTCCGAAGCGCCCGACTTGCCTTTGGCAGCGGTACCAGTCGGCGCCGGAACGGCGTCTTTAACCTTATTCAACGGAAATTCCTCATTACTCGCGGGCGTTCGCGCCGGCATATCGGGCGACCGGGCAGGCGCCAAAAGGACGAACACCGGAGTATAACCGGGCCGGCACCTTCAGCCCCGCCGGACGGGCTAAAAAACGTGCCCGAACATAATGAGTCGAGGCCGCTAAGGCAATTCAAGCATGGGGCCTTGTGATGGACTTTTAAGGTTTATTAACCTGGGGCGGGGACACTGATTTATGGTCCGTAATCCGCCAGATTAAGCTCAGGATTACGTTGAAAAGGGGCCTGTCCCTTTTATGTCGTAAAACGAGGTTTTCGATGTTTTCGCGTGTGGCGTTGAGCGGATGTGTGCTTTTGGCGGCCGTTGTGGGCCTTTCCAGCTGTGCCGAAGACCCGGACAAGGTCTATGCCCAAGCGCTGGGTGTTCAATGCAGCCAGTCTGATCACGGCCCGTTGGCCTATACCTGCGCCAACCACCCACCGGGCAAAGGCGAAACCCAAGTCAGCCGTTACTGCTACGCGACAATTGGGACAGCCAACTGCTTTGACCGCCCCGACGCTGATCATCAAAACCAAGCATTGGGTTCGTCGGGCTATTAAAACCTGTGTTTAAGGCCTTTGATTCTGGGGCGCTTTGATCACCTCTTGATCGAGTTTCGGCAGTCTAAAAAGATACTGTCATGCGCCGTGATGTAACGATTTAACGTCGGATGGGCTCATGACATCGGTCGTTCGTCTCTCGGACCACCGCCGCAAGTCCCCTTACCTTCATTTTACGCGTCCCGAATTGAACCGCCTTCTGGGTCTTTACGCCGCGCGCGTCAGCAAAGGCGAATGGCGGGACTATGCCATCCACCTGGGATCCGAAGCCGCCAGTTTCATGGTGTTTCGCCATAGCCAGGAAAACCCGTTGTTTGTAATTTCCAAACTGAGCGCTGGGGGCAAGTCCCGTACGCGCGGACCAAACGCGCGTAACGGCCGATATGTCGTTCTGAGCCGGGAGCGTAAATTGAGCCAAGGACATTCCCTCGACGATGTGTTGGCGGTATTTGACCGGCCGATCCGGCTGGTATCGAGCTAACACCCTCGACAGCCGCATTATTTCGCGGTGCACACTGCTGAATGAGAAATTTGGCCCTTAAAAATACTTTTAAGAACCAATGACCTAATACCCCTTAGGCATGCAGAGAGCACAAGCCCATCATGCTTCATTGTGCATTGCGGTATAACAGCACTTTGCTAAATTAGCTCCATGAAGGGGTCCACCCACGGAGGTTAATATGCAGGTTCCGTACTCTGGGTTGCTCAATAACACCGTCACATTT
>CAITZE010000486.1 GCA_903896775.1 uncultured bacterium | reverse complement strand
GTTGATCGCTTTATTGACGTCAGGGAATATTCCGACCGCGAAATCGCTGAGTTATGTAGAAACCTCGAAATAGACATTGCGGTAGATCTCACGGGTCTAACGCAAGCCTCTCGCCTCGGCATCTTTGCGTTTCGCGCAGCTCCCGTGCAGGTCAGCTATCTTGGATATCCCGGCACCACAGGCGCCGATTACATGGATTATGTGATGGCAGACCGTGTCCTTATTCCAGAGCCAAGCCGGCGCTATTACACCGAAAAGGTCGTTTACTTACCGGATAGCTACCAAGTGAATGACGCGCTCACCAAAGTTGCCGATAAGGTGTTTAGCCGCGGGGAGTTGGGACTGCCGCAATCCACCCCGAACACCGGGTTTGTGTTTTGTGGCTTCAATGGCAGCTTCAAACTGACACCCGACGTTTTTGAAAGCTGGATGCGGATTCTGAAACGCGTGGACGGCAGCGTTCTTTGGCTTTTAGAGAGTAATCCTGTCGCAGTAATCAATCTCCGCAAGGAAGCAAAAAGCAGGGGAATAGACGCGGAGCGCCTTATCTTTGCGCCGCGTATGCCGCGAGGTGAGCATCTCGCGCGCCATCGCGCCGCTGATTTATTCTTAGATACACTTCCTTATAATGCGCACACAACCGCCAGCGACGCTTTGGCGGCTGGGTTGCCGGTGTTAACGCGCAAAGGCGAAACATTCGCGGCAAGAGTAGCCGCGAGCCTTCTGGAAAATCTCGGAATGCCGGAAATGATTACGAGTACACAGGCGGACTATGAGGATCTGGCGATAGAACTTGCTACTAACAAAGAGCGGTTAAGCGCCATAAGAAATAAATTAGAGCTGGCCCATCACCGCTCACCGCTATTCAAGGCCGCCCAGCTCACAAAGAATTTGGAAAAAGCGTATACGCGAATGTATGCCGCTTACCTTTCAGGAAAAGCGCCAGATCACATTTTCCTCGAAAATTAACTAACGCTTTTAATGAGCGGAATAGCCGCTAATGGACTAGTGGCTTGCGAATAAAAGAGACCGTAGCAAGGGTGCCATGTCCACTCGCGGGTGCGCCTATCTCAAGCGTCGCGCCGTGTCGTGAGGCTATCTCGGTTACGATGGCTAATCCTAATCCCGTTCCGGAGCTTGCGCTGGATGGCAAACGATAAAATCGCTCGGTGATGCGAATGCGTTCAGCCGCTGGAATGCCCGGCCCGTCATCTTCAACGGACAGCCGTACGGGATCAATCTGAATACGTACCGTAATACGCCCGCCTTCAGCCCCGTAACGAATGGCGTTATCGACGAGATTGGCAATCATCTCACGCAGTAATTGGGGCTCGCCCACAATAAAAATTCCGTCCGCTGGACCGTCATAGCCTAGGTCGATGCCACGCTGGATCGCGGCATCCATCCAGTTGCCCAATTCATCTCGGGTCAAGGCGGCGAGGTCTATACGCGCGGTCTGGTGCCTTATATCGATGTGCTTGTCGCGCAGACCAATGCACTCACTGCCGATCAGGAAGTTATTAAAAGCCAGGCCGCTCTCTCAACCGATCTCGTTTCGCTTTACAAAGCGATTGGCGGCGGTTGGAGCGAGGCGTCAGACCCTGTAGACGTGCGAACAGTAGCGGATCGTTAAGATTCGTTTTCCTTAGGCTTCGTCCAAAGTCGCGCTGGCGTTTTCCAACTTGGCATGACGGCGCTGCCATTCGTGCCCGGATTGAGGCTTCACAAAGAGCGTCGTGATTTCAGGATGCTTGGATTTTAAACTCTTCTCGATGCGATTGACGTAGGACTGTATCCCACGTGCTTCGGCGTCTTTCTTGAAATCCACGCTAAGGGCGACAATGACCTGATCGGGACCGATGTGGACGGTCAGAACACCGTTAGCTTCTTCTACAACCGGGTCGGTGCCGGCGATCTCCATGATCGCCGCCTCGAGTTTGGGAGAGGCCTGTTCTCCAATCAACAAGCCTTTGGTTTCGCGCGCGAGAAACAGCGCTGTGACGGCGAGGATAAAGCCGATACCGATTGATGCCATGCCATCAAACTCCGGCCGATTGAAATGCACCGCTGAAAAGATGCCTGCAAAAGCGACGAGCAGTCCCAAAAGCGCTGCAGTGTCTTCGAATAACACCGTGAAGGTTGTTGGGTCTTTGCTCTGGCGAAAAGCATCGATATATCCGAGGCGGCCTTTGCGGCGGCCAAACTCTTCCATCGCAACCCACCAAGAGGCGCCTTCACAAAGTAGCGATATGCCCAGGACGACATAGGTCACGGCCGCATCCTCAATCGGGCGCGGATTCAAGATATGGGACACGCCTTCGTAAACCGACACCCCGGCACCGAACACGATGAACTGAAGCGAGACGATGAAGCTCCAAAAATAAAGCTCGCGGCCATAACCAAAAGGATGACTGAGATCCGCCGGCAGGGCTGCTCGCCGCAGGCCATAAATGAGCAGAATTTCGTTGCTGGTATCGACGAGTGAGTGCACGCCTTCGCTCATCATGGCCGAACTTCCGGTCATCACGGCCGCAACGAATTTCGTGAGCGCGACAAACAGATTCCCCGCCAGGGCTGCGTAAACCGCTAGCGAGCGACGGGCCTTTTGCGCTTTGGGCAAAGCTGGCTCCTTGAGGCGTGAAATACGTGCGCGCGCACCCAGTCTCAACGCTGCGCCCGGACCAAGGGTCCCGAATATCTTCATTTTGGCGGAAGGAAACTGCTACCGGTGAGCCAAGTTCTTGGGCACACTTATAATAATGGTATTTTCCTCTGTATTTCTCGTAAGTATTGGGGAAACTAGCCGGGCAGGGGGCCCTCTTGAGACCAGTCTCAGTTCTCGATTACCGCGCGTTGGCGAAAGACCGCCTGCCCCACTTCCTGTTCGAATATTTCGACGGCGGCTCGTACGACGAGATCACGCTCAATCGGAATGTCTCGGATTTGCAAGCCATTGCGTTGCGCCAGCGTGTTCTGCGCGACGTCTCCAATATCGATCTGACCACGAGCCTGTTCGGGCAAAAACTCAGTTTACCTATTGCCCTCGGTCCCATCGGTCTCGCCGGCCTTAGCGCGCGGCGCGGAGAAGTACAGGCAGCCCGCGCGGCCCAGGCCGCCGGAGTGCCGTTTTGCCTATCGACGGTTTCGGCTTGCCCCTTGGCTGAGGTCAGTGCTGGCGTGTCTCAACCGATCTGGTTTCAGCTTTATATGATCCGCGACCGCGGCTTTATGCAGACCCTGTTAGAAGAAGCCAAAGCGCGCGCATGCAAGGCGTTGGTTTTCACCGTCGACATGCCGGTGCCCGGGACGCGTTATCGTGATTATCACTCAGGCTTGGCCGGAGCATCAGGTGTTTTGGGTGCGGCGCGTCGATTCTATCAGGCGCTATGCAGGCCCGCATGGGCTTGGGATGTTGGCGTCATGGGCCG
>CAITZE010000485.1 GCA_903896775.1 uncultured bacterium | reverse complement strand
CGTGACGAACCCGGTTGCTAAAACTGATCCCACCAGCCCGATCTACGGTATGCCGATTTTGGACGTTGAAAAGGCCAAGACCGTGCTTTTTGTGAAACGCTCAATGGCCGCGGGTTATGCCGGTGTGGATAACGAGCTGTTCTACCGGGACAACACGATGATGCTGTTCGGCGATGCCAAGAAGATGACCGAGGAAATTGTCGGCGGCCTCTAATGGCGTATATTCCGTGGTGGATTGAACCCGTGGTTCACGTGTTTGTGTAACGGATTCAAGGATATATTCCTGCCATAATTTCGATATACTAAAGCATATTGAAATTCGGGAGGATCTATCATGCTGACAAGACGTCTTCTTTTAGGTAGCAGCCTCACAGCCCTGGCGGTCGCAGCCGGGATGCCCCGGGTAGCCTTTGCGGCTGCCCAGACATTCGCAGTTACTCATACCGACGCGGAGTGGCGTCAGCTTTTGACGCCTGCCCAATATTCAGTACTGCGCCAAAGCGATACGGAGCGGCCGGGAAGTAGCCCGTTGCTCAATGAGCATCGCCGCGGCACGTTTACCTGTGCGGGTTGCGATCTCGATCTCTTCGCCTCCAGCACAAAATTCGAAAGCGGCACAGGCTGGCCAAGCTTCTACGCGCCCCTCGACAAGGCCGTAGGCGAGGTGAAAGACACCACCCTCGGCATGGTACGCATCGCTGTGAATTGCGCTCGTTGTGGCGGCCATCTCGGCCATGTCTTCGATGACGGTCCGAAACCCACCGGCTTGCGCTATTGCATGAACGGTGTTGCTCTGAAGTTCAAGCCGACCGCGGCGTAATCTCATTTTCCGACTGCGCGTGATCGGCATCTGAAAGGTATAGGATGCTTCTATTCGTGCTGGCCTATTTGGGCGGTGTGCTGACGATTGTCAGTCCGTGCATCCTACCTGTCCTGCCATTCGTCTTCGCACGGGCGGATCGGCCTTTCCTGCGCAGCGGATTGCCGATACTTGCCGGCATGGCTTTGACGTTCGCGGGCGTCGCGACGCTTGCAGCTGTCGGCGGCGGATGGGCCGTGGCTGCCAATCAGTATGGCCGTGCCGCAGCGCTTATCCTGCTCGCTGGTTTCGGCGTCATGCTTTTGTTTCCGGCCTTGGCGGATCGCGTCACGCGGCCTTTGGTCGCGTTAGGCTCGCGCTTATCGGAATCCGCCGACCGTGCAGATGCAGCCAATGGCGCGACGATTCTACCGTCATTACTGTTGGGCGTTGCGACCGGGTTGTTATGGGCACCCTGCGCGGGTCCCGTGTTGGGCTTGATCCTGACGGGCGCGGCTTTGCAAGGCGCCAATGTCCAAACGTCGCTGCTGCTTGCCGCTTATGCCGCCGGCGCCGCGACCTCGCTCGCCTTAGCATTATTGATCGGCGGCAAGGTTTTCGCTGCCATGAAGCGCTCGCTTGGCGCAGGCGAGTGGGTACGCCGTGGACTTGGTGTTGCGGTTCTCGTCGCCGTCGTCGCGGTTGCGTTAGGTGCTGACACAGGGTTCCTCACGCGTCTATCGCTCGCAAGCACGGCCGGCCTGGAGCAGGGTCTGCTCGATAAGTTTCATCCGCAGACAGCGGAGCCTCCCGCCATGGCAATGTCGGGCAATGACGCCATGATGTCCGGAAATAATGCGATGATGTCGGGCAACAACGCGATGATGTCCGGCAATAATGCCATGATGTCGGGTAACAACGCGATGACGGCCGGCGGCGCCATGATGATGAAGGGCGGCCCAGCCACCGCGGCGCCGGAATCTTTGAACGTTGAAGGCGATCTGCCCGACTTGAGTGGCGCGGTCGAATGGCTGAATTCCCCACCGCTCACGCCGGCCGCGCTTAAGGGCAAAGTCGTTGTCGTCGATTTCTGGACTTATTCCTGCATCAACTGTTTGCGTGCGATTCCTTACGTCCGCGCTTGGGCGGAAAAATATAAAGATCAGGGCCTTGTCGTGATCGGCGTGCACGCGCCGGAGTTCGCCTTCGAAAAAAATATCGGCAATGTCAAAAAAGCCGTAACCGATCTCAAGATCGGATACCCGGTGGCGATCGATAACAACTATGCGATCTGGCGCGCCTTCAATAATCAATACTGGCCGGCGCATTATTTCATCGATGCCGAAGGACACATTCGCCATCATCATTTTGGCGAAGGTGAGTACGACGAGTCCGAACGCGTGATTCAACAGTTACTCGCCGAAGCCGGCCAAAAGGTCGCCTCCGGCGATCTCGTCGCTGTAAAAGCGTCCGGCGTTGAGGCCGCTTCGGTGAATGCCGACGTAGGGTCGCCCGAGACTTATGTTGGCTATACCCGTGCAGAGAACTTCGTCTCGCCCGGCGGCGCAGTTAAAGATGCTTCTCACGTCTATGCCGACGGTGATCCCCGGCTCAACGAATGGGGCTTAAAAGGCGATTGGACGATCACCGGCGAGCATGCTGCCCTTAATAAGAAGGACGGCAGTATCGTTTATCGCTTCCATGCAAGGGATTTGCATCTCGTG
>CAITZE010000484.1 GCA_903896775.1 uncultured bacterium | reverse complement strand
GCGTTCACGAGATCTGATGCACCAGCCTTGAGGGTGTTGATCAGATTGGTCGTGAAATCAGACCGGATCGAGAGCAGGGCCGCGTTGGTACCGAAGGCCTGAGCGGCCTGACGCACCGTCACCAGGGCCGAGTCGATGCCGCGGATCGAAGCGTTGATCGCGGTGACCGCCTTGGAGCCTGTTTGACCCCAAACCGACGCAGAGCCGGCAGCACCGGTCGCCGTGGCGGAGGAAGCCAGGATCGACTTGAAGTCAGAAGTTTTGAGGCCGCTGACAACCAGCTGGTTGACCGCGCCCTTATCGGTACGTTCGTTGAAGGTAACCGTCAATTCGTCGGCGCCGGCTTGGAAGGCACCGATGCCGTTCTTCAGCAGGTTGACGCCGTTGAAGCTGGAGTCTTCAGCGAGGTTGTCGACCTGGCTGCGCAATTCGTTGAACTGGCTGGCCAGTTTGGAACGCGTCGAGCTGTCAGGCGCGGCAATGGCCGATTGCGCCAAGGCTTTCATCTGCTTCAAGACGTCTTCGATTGACGTCAAGCCTTGCGTCGCAGCGGTCAGAACGCTGATGCTGCCCGTGATGTTGTCCTTAATCGCGGACAAGTCAGAGGCGCGGTCATTGAGGTTACGGGCTTTAAAGAAGGCCAGCGCGTCATCGATTGCGCTGTTGACTTTGAGACCAGTGGCCAGACGTTCTTGCGTCTGGTTGATCAGGTTACTTGTATTGGTCAGCGACAGCAGGTTGCTGCGCGTCGCAGACGAGAGGGTAATATCACTCATAGCGAAGCTCCTTTTCTAGGACACACGTTACGACATTTCTGTCGTCTCAGCACTATTCTGCTCACGCAGCCTCCCAATTCAGGAGGTTAGGACTGAGCAGAACAGGTATAAATCGTCCCGTTTCATCTGTCAAACGCTCTGTCCTAAAATTAAACCTTATTTAAATACAAGCACTTAGTATCAGTTTGAGCGCTAAATACGCTCTGGTCAAGCTCAACTACCGATCAACTTTTAGGCGTAGGAGACCCTATTTTGGACGGGCAGCAGTCTGAAGGATATGTGGCGCTCGCCCTGGATGATCGACGTTATCTGGATATTGCGGCCAATTTGGCGCTGTCGGTACGCCGTTTTGAGAATCGGCCCATCAGCGTGATCGTCAATGAAAAGGCCGGCTTCAATGCCGCTTATGAAGGCTTGTTCGATAAAATCATTATGATGCCCGATAACCACACTATCGCTGGGGCCATGAACAAAGCCCGCCTGTTCGACTTCACGCCCTACGACCGCACCCTTTATGTGGACGCCGATTGCCTACTCTTCAGCCCGCGCATCGAGTTCTTTTGGCGCAAATATCGCGGCCATCCTTTCGCCGTCGAAGGTCACAAACAAAGCACAGGTCCAGTGTTCTCGTGCTCGCTTGGCGTCAAGGATGCGAGCACGCTCTGCAAATTGTTCGATCTTAGTTTCATCACGGTCTTCAACGCTGGCGTCATGTATTTCGAACGTACCGCCGCATCAAAAGCCGTGTTCGACAAAGTCCTGGAGATCTATCGCGGACCGCAGCGCGATGTTGTGAGCTATACTTACAAACATGCGGGCGAATATGCCGACGAGCCGTTTTTTGGCGTAGCCTTGGCCGCGCTCGGGATTGCGCCGTTCGAACCACCGGCGCTCCAAAGACTGCAGGTCACCACACCCAATCTCATTGAAGCCACGCTCGACATCGACACCGGTGACGTCCGCGTTCTGAAACAACTGCCCAATGGCAAAACCGATTTATGGTCAGGTGTGCTTTGCCACTTCTGCGGCCTCGCCCCAATGGATACATATTTTGCCTTGGCAGATAAACTTAGGGCGGAAGCTCATCTGCCGGCTATGAACCGCAATCAATTCAAGCCGGTCGTTCTCACGGCGACACACGCATGACCACATCTCGTCCTCTCATTGTCGCAACAAGCATCGTACCAGGCCGCGATCACGATCTGCATCGCGCGACGATGGCGTCTTGGCGCGCGGCCGGCTGGGAGGTGATTTCGGTAAACGGCGCTGCCGAAGCCACTCAGTTACGCGCAGAGTATCCTGAGCTTACTGTGGTAACTGCACCCGCAACCGCCGAGCGGTTTGCGCATAAACCTGTGCCTTATATTCACGATCTTCTCAAAGCACTGCGCAGCGCTTGTGCCGCCCACAATGTACCGCTCGATCAATGCACGGTCGGCATCGTCAATGCCGATATCTATTTCAGAAATATTCCCACCCTCACGGATACCTTACGCAGAGAAGCCAACGGCGCTTTGATTCTGGGGCCACGCGTTGATGTCGATGCTTCCACGTCCTTTACGGCGTTCCGCCCCAGCGGCAAGGAGACCTATTCCATCGGCTACGACTATTTCTTCATGTCGGGCGATCTGCTGAGCGATTTTTCCGATAGTCCCTTTTGCTTAGGAATGCCGTTTTGGGATTACTGGATGCCGCTGGCTGCGTTGCTGCAGGGCCGCCCGCTCAAAGCGCTCAATTCGCCCGTGGCGTTGCACGTCACTCACGACACGCGGTGGGATAATTCGATCTACCTGTTTTTTCATTCCCTGGTCGCCTACGTCATCGAGCTATGTCGCAAAACCACCAAACGCAACGACAGCGCCGAAGCCAGGCAGTTCGATCTGCTGTTCGACGTATTGTCGCATCTTTACGGCGGCGTTTTCGCCCGTGGCACCGAACCTGTGCCTGACAAGACAGGAGGAAACGCTGCGCCGGATCCGATCGGCATCGCCGCGCTCGCGGATTTTTACGACCGCTTTCAACAAGTGGCGGTGCATCACATCAAGTTGCATGCCGCATCAATCATGGTCACTGAAGAACCATGAGCGCCGCTGCGGCCCTGTATCACAAAGGCCTCGCGCGTCATCAGAGCGGCGATTTTAGCGCGGCAGCCGAGCTTTATCGGCAAGTGGTGGTGTTGGAACCAACCCACGCCGACGCATTGCATATGCTGGGCATCGCCGCGTTTCAGTTGGGCCTTGGAGAGGCTGCGGTCGAAACTATTGGCCGCGCATTGGCAGTGCGAAATCCATTTCCAGAAGCGCAAGGCAACCTCGGCACCGTCTTTCAAAGCTTGGGTCGTTTGGTGGAAGCCGAAGATGCTTTCCGCACCGCCATTAGACAATCTCCAGCCATCGCCGCCTTTCACTTCAATCTCGGCAACTTATTGGTTGAACAAAGCCGCATCGAAGCTGCAGCGGACTCTTATCGTGAAGCCATTCGCCTACAGCCGGAATATCCCGAAGCCTATTCCAACATGGGTCGTGCGCTCCGAGACTTTGGTGACCTTGCGGGTGCGACGCTCGCTTTCGAGACAGCAGTTCAGCAAAAACAGGATTATCCTGAAGCCCGCTATAATCTCGGCAACGCTTACCGCGATCAGGGCCGCTTGAGCGATGCCGAAACCGAGATCCGCGCCGCGATAAAACTAAGGCCGGCGCATGCCAAGACGGCCAATAGCCTCGGCGCGCTGCTCAGCGATCAGGGGCGTACCGCTGAAGCCGTCGAGGCCTTCGCTAGGGCCATGGCGCTTGATCCCAGCTATATGCCCGCCGCTAGCAATTGGCTTAGCGCGCAACAATACCAGCCCGGCGTAACGGGTAAAAAGTTGGCGGCAACTCACCGCCACTGGCATGAGCTCTACACAAAATATTTAGAGCCGACCGTTTCACATACAAACCCGACAACAACGGATCGACCGCTTATCGTTGGCTTCGTCTCGCCTGATCTGGGCGCGCACCCCGTTGGGTTTCTGAGCGTACGATTGTTCGAAGTGCTCGATCACCGCGCCGTGCGCGCCGTCGTATTCAGCACGCGTCCGGAAAAGCACGAGGACTCCATCAGCGCGCGTATCCGAGCCGTCACGGATTGGCATAACGTCGACCAATTGAGTGACGAAGATTTGGCGACAAAGATAAAGAACCTCGGCGTCGATATCCTGTTCGATCTCTCGGGCCATACCGCCCGACATCGCTTAAAAGTTTTTGCCCGCAAGGCGGCGCCCGTGCAGGTCAGTTGGCTCGGTTACGTCGGAACCACCGGCATTCCCGCCATCGATTATGTATTGGCTGATCCGATCCAAGCACCGCTCAATTTCGCGACAGATTATGTTGAAAGCGTTCTGCAGCTGCCGCACGGATATGCGTGCTTCGATCCACCTGCCGAAGGGCCTGCGGTAGGGCCGCTGCCGGCGCTGACCAACGGCTTTATAACCTTTGGCATTCTCAATAATCCGGCCAAGATTAACGCAGGCGTTATCGAGAAAGCTGCGGCTACACTCAAGCGCGTGCCGCACAGTCGTCTGAAGATAAAATTCAAAGGACTTGAAGATACCGGTGTGCAAAACCGTCTACGGACAGACTTCGCAGCCCAAGGAATCAGAGCTGATCGCCTCGATATATCTGGTGGTGCAAAGCGCCCGCTATTCCTCGATGCGTACAATCAGGTCGACATCGCTTTGGACACCTTCCCCTATTCCGGCGGCCTGACAACCTGCGAGGCTTTATGGATGGGCTGTCCAGTTATCACATTCGCGGGCGCGACCTTCGCCGGGCGTCATGCCGCGACGTATTTAACGAACGCCGGTTTGGGTGATCTCGTCGCCGCGGACGAGGCTGGATACCAAGATTTAGCCGTAGCCCTCGCGGGCGATTTGCCCCGCCTTTCCACCTTGCGACAGGATTTGCGCGCCCGTCTCAGCGCTTCCCGGGTGTGTGACGGCCCTGCCTTTGCAGCCGATTTCACGATGGCCATGCAGGGCATCTGGGTCACCTGGTGTAACAAATCCTCTGGCCAGAGGTCATTTTAGGGTCCCTATCAGGGAAATTTGTTTGCGTTTAAAGTGTTATTTACCAATGGTCCGTTAAGCGTGGGATCAACGCGCAAACCGGACGCCGCCCGAAAAGGGCGCAACCTCATGTAGGGAAGGAATTGCTAATGTCGGATTTTATGATGAGCCAGGTTCAGGGCTTGCTCGGCAAGGTCGCCGACGACATCGATAAGATGAACCGGACGAATTAGGCTCAAGGCGAAATGTTGTTGGAAGCCATCAATGATTTGGCCGCTAACCTGTTTGCGACTCAAGCGATCCTATGCGTGCTCTTGCGCGATCACCCGGTTGACAAGGCCCATGTCAAAGCTTGGATCACCAAGCAGACCGACCAGGCGGGAACGCGGGCTCCTAAGGCCCATGAAGTTGTCGACATGCTGCTGGCCTTCGACAAAAAACAATAATTTCCCGCCCGCTCATTAGAAGCGCGTGAACCGCGCTTTGGGCCTGGTGTGAGCGCCATGTTGTACGGCGCTTACCGCATCCTCACCACAATCGTGGGGCCGGCCCTGCCGGTTTGGCTCGGCTATCGTGTCCGACGCGGTAAGGAAGATGCGTCGCGCCTTGGCGAACGCAAAGGCATTGCATCTTATCCGCGCGCGCCTGGCCGCCTCGTCTGGTTCCACGCCGCAAGCGTCGGCGAATCCCTTTCCATACTTCCTCTCGTCGAGGCGGCCCTTCATCGCGGCTGGCATGTCGTTGTGACCACCGGCACCATGACTTCGGCGCGTTTATTGGCCGAGCGCATGTCAAAGCCCGCGCTCCATCAATACGTGCCGCTGGACTACGTGCCATGGATGAAACGCTTCCTCGACCACTGGCACCCGGACCTCGTACTTTGGACGGAGTCTGAGCTATGGCCCAATACGCTCAACGAAATTGCCGCGCGAAAAATCCCCGCTGTGCTGATCAACGCGCGCCTTTCCGACCGCACCTTCCAGGGATGGCGACGCTGGCCTGGGTTTGCCCGCCGCATTCTCGCAGCCTTTAAACTTGTGATCGCTCAGTCTGGCGCGGACAAAGCCCGGTTTGCCGAACTCGGTGCCGCGCATATTGTCGCTTCGGGTAATTTGAAATTGGCCGCAGCGCCCTTGCCCGCCGATCCGCAGGCTCTAGAGGTTCTACGGACGCAGATTGGGAAGCGCCCGCTGTGGCTTGCAGCCAGTATCCATCCCGGCGAAGATCAAATCGCAGGCCACATTCATCAAGCGATCAAACTACATCATCCCGGGCTGCTGACGGTCATTGTGCCGCGTCATCCGCAAAAAGCGATCGATATGGCCGCCACGCTCGGCAATACAGGCTTAAAAGTCGTCCGGCGTAACAGCGCTGAGTCAATTCAGGCCGATACCGACATATATATTGCAGACACCATAGGTGAACTCGGCCTGTTTTATCGGCTATGTGATCTGGTCTTTATGGGAAAATCCCTCGCCGTTGGCGGCGGGCAAAACCCAGCCGAAGCCGCACAATTAGGCTGTGCGCTACTGCTGGGGCCAGATATGAGCAATTTCCGCGATACTGCGGCCGACTTCATCGCGCGCGGTGCTGCGATTGAGGTGCTGAACGCCGAGGCGCTGTCCTCCGCTGTAGACCGGCTCTTACAGGACACTGAGACACGCCGGCGCATGGGCGAAATCGCGCGCAATGCCATGGCGCATCATGCTAATGCCATCGCCGAAACCCTGGCCCATCTCGCCCCCCATCTCGGGGACGCTTAAATCCGATAGATTGCCGGTTCATGGATTCCGATTCCGAACGCAAACTACGAGAACTGCGGCTGAACCTGGCGGAGGTGTGCCTGGAAGGCCGCGTCGACCGCATTGCCGCGCTATGCCGCAATCCGGCCGGTGATGCGCTTCTAACGATGATCAACTCCGGTGTGCGCCATTTGGCCATGACCAAAGCTGATCAAGCCGTCGCCGAGCGATGCCATCGTATTCTCAGCGTGGAACACGATATCGCCCGCAAAGTGGCGGCATACCTCGCCCTCAGTCTGTTTTCCTTTCCGCACAGCATTGAACGCTCGTTCGATATCATCGATGTGCCGACGCCCCTGCTGACGTCGGTCATAAAGGTACTGTTGGCTGTGCCTCTGTTTTTTACGCGCGACGGCGCGCGGCGAAGGGCCTTGGCTCACGTCGAGGCTACGGTCCAGGAAATCCATAAAGCCGTGACCGTGATCGACGAGCCCGATTTCCGCAGAGAAGTCTTGAACGGCTTCATGGACGGCTATTCGGTTACGGCGATCTACGCCGAGGATGTTCCCTTGCGGGCCTTGGCACAACGACGCGCTGATTTGATTCGCATGTACCTCGACACCAATGGCTTGGCGCGCGACACAACGCCGCCGCCGCGCGCCGCTGGCGAAACCACAATACGGCTTGGGATCTTATATCCCGGCACGATCAGCGAGACCGCGGCGGTGCGCGGTCATCTGACCGGTCTCGACCGCAGCATTTTTCAGATCATTGCCTTTGTACCGGATGAAGCCGCGACGACGGTAAGCGCAGGCTTCGAGGATCTTGCCGACGATTTCATCGCACTGCCGGTCAATGACATCGGCCATGCCGCCGAAATCGTCGCGGGTGAATCTCTCGATATCTTGATGGTGGGCGCCAACGCTACCAACACCTGCCGTTTCCCCTGGACGCTGCTGATGGCGCAACGCCTCGCGCGTCTGCAGGTCGCCATGCATTCCTGCAGTCTGACAACGGGATTTTCGACAATAGATATCTTCATTAACGGCAAGCTGAATGAGCCTGATAACGCTCAGGACGATTACACCGAAACGCTCGCCCTCACGCCCGGCTCGTCCAACCACTACATTTTTTCAGGCGGCAAAATTGCTCCCACCGTATTGACGCGTGAGCAGTTGGGCGTGCCTGACGCGGCACTTCTGCTCGTGTCCGGCGCCAACTTTTTCAAGATCGGCCCTGACTTGATCAACACCTGGGCGCGCATCTTGGAAGCTGCGCCCACTGCGCATCTCTTGATGTATCCGTTCAATCCCAATTGGACGACGCACTATCCGCACAAGGACGGATTCCTGCGTTTCGTGCAGGACCGCTTCGCGGCGCACGAGGTGAGCGTGGATCGCCTGCACGTGCTGGAGGCGCAGCCGACCCGCGCACCGATCCTGGGCGTGCTGGCCCTCGCCGACCTGTACCTCGACAGCTTCCCCTATTCCGGCGCCGTGTCGCTGATCGATCCCCTGAGTGTCGGCTGCCCGCCGATCGTGCGCGAGGGCCATACGGCGCGGTGCCGGCAAAGTTCCGGCTTAATGCGCGACCTGGGCCTCGACGTGATGGTGACGCGCACCACCGAGCACTACATCACGCTGTCGACCCGCCTGCTCAAGGACGACTCATTGCGCCGCGAGATGCGCGAAGCGGTGACGGACGTGATGCGCCAATTCGGCGCGGCCATCGACGAAGGCATCGGCGACGTGGTCGGCGATGCGCTCAAGGCTGCCCTCGCTAAGCGGCGCGCTTAGCTGCGCGGTCGCTGGTGCGCCATCAGGGCGTCTTCCAGCCGCGCAATGTGATCGCCCCGCACAGCGTGACTGACGCGCAGATCTGCGATGCGTCGTTCCTCACCGACATAGAGTCGTGCGACCGTGAGTAACGTGCGGATGAGGTCAGCATCCTTGGTGGCGATCAGGTCGAGATGTTTCCAGTCCGGCGCGCCAAAGGCCGCGAGGCGCTCTATGCGGGAAAGGCTTCTTAGCGCATACGAGTTGTCGGCACGCCAATGGCAGCCAATGATTTCGTAACCGGATTCAGCGAGCGCACGCGCCGCTTGTTCGCCAACCAACGCATTGTCGCCGTGAAAAGCACCGTTGACCTTGACGACCCGCGGCTGCCAGCGGGCTAGGGCCGCAGCGGATTTTGTCCACGTCGGCGTTTCGAGGGAGACGACATCGGCGTCGTGAACCTGATCCTCCGACGCAGACGTCGCGGGCACGGCGGCGAGATCGATGCCTGCTGCGCTCTCGAAGCCCGGGCCGGCGGAGACCTGCCAGTTTCCGGTGGCGTATTGCTGCATCTGCGGCAGTGACATCGCCGAGAGGAACACGATGCGGCGCGCCGCGGCGGCGGGCCGGGCGAGTTCGTCGGCGAACAGAAGGGCGATATCGTCGCTCACGTCGGCAGGGTGACGGAGCCGGCGCGCGTTCGCAAGGCCTCGGTCATCTCGGCCACGGTCGGTCCCCAGTTGCGGGGATGGCGCTGACGGAACAGCCGCATCGAGGGATACCACGGACTATCGTCGCGGCCATGGAGCCAGCGCCAGTCGTTGCCTTGCGGCAGCAGCGTCCACACCGGTTTGTTGAGCGCACCGGCAAGATGCGCACTTGCGGTGTCCACAGAGATGATCAGATCCAGCTTCTCCATTGCCGCCGCGGTAATCGCGAAGTCGGTGAGATAGGGCCTGAGCATGATCATGCGCGATTCGAACGGGGTGCCTTTGGGCTCATCCAGACCGTTTTCGGTCTGGAGCCCGTACCAGGAAATGCCGGGCACGTCCGCAAGCGGCGAGAGCAGCGTGAGCGGCACGGAGCGATGCCGATCGTTGTCGTGCATGGGATTGCCGCGCCAGACCACGCCGACCTTGAGGCCCTCGCCGCGGATCGGCGGCACTTTGGTGCCATCCGGCACGCTCATATAAGGCGTCCGCGCCGGGAGGGTTTCCAAGGTCGTGCCCAGCATATGCGCCGCGCTCAGCATCGGCAGGACGAAGTCCACGCCTTCGGGAACGTGACCCCACGGCGTGACGCCCGCGACCCCGGGCACCGTCGCAAAGAGACGATCGAGCCCGACCGGCGCCTCGACGATGACCTTCGCGCCTCTCGCCGCGAGCGGTGCTGCGAATCGCACAAAATGGATCGCATCGCCCAGGCCCTGCTCGGCGGTGATCAGCAGGGTCCGACCGGCAAGGTCTTCACCCTGCCAGCGCGGCGGCGAAAACGCGCGGTCCGTGAACTCCGCGCGCCGGAACCGCCATTCATATCCGGCGAAGCCTTGCACGAAATCGCCGGTGACCAGACGCGCATTGGCGAGGTTCCACTGGGTTTCGGGCAGGTCGGGCGCGAGCTGCACTGCG
>CAITZE010000483.1 GCA_903896775.1 uncultured bacterium | reverse complement strand
TGCTGGGCAGAGACGGTGTAGACACACCACCCTGCAAGCAGCACTCAGGACCAGCCGAGTGCGCGCCGGCTGGATGTGCATCCAAGAACACCTTCAATCCGCTGAAGATGTTGATCTTGTCTTTCATCGGCGTGAGCGACTTCAACTGTGTGCCGAAATCGTAACCCGTGCCGACTTTCTTGGGTTCCCAATAACCGGGCGCGTAGCCGAGGCCTTGGAACCACGACACGAAAGTCTTCGGCAGCGGTGCGCCGTCGGCCATCGCTTCGCCGTTGCTGTTCAAGAAGCAATCGAGCAGAGGCAGGCCGACCGTGATCGCCGTACCGCCCAACATTCCGCGAAGTACCGTTCTGCGATTTAAGGTGGTCATTTTTTTCTTCTCCCAAAAGGGGGGTTCAATAAGTAACTAACTGATTCAGTTTTTAGCTTGCCGCGCCACTTTGATAAAACTCAGGGCTGGTCGCGATGGTCTTCATCAGGTCGGTGACCCGATAGCCTTCCTTCGCGAAAGTTTCTTGCAATCCTTTGAGCCAATCGGCACGCGTCGCCGGAACTTCTCGGCCCAGGCCGTACGCCGTGAGGCGACGAACCAGACACTGCGTTGCCGCCGGCATTTCGCTCACCACTTGCCCCAAAGTCTGGGCGTTGCTGAAGGTTTTGCCATCGAGCGTTCCGGAGCCGTCAATCGGGGCGCCGTTCTCGGTTGTTCTGTAACCGCCGTCAGAATCAAAGTTTTCCAAGGCGAGGCCAATCGGATCGGTGATCTTATGGCAGCCCGTGCACATTGCTTCGGTCGCGTGGGCTTTCAAACGCTCACGTGATGTTTTGTACAGCGGGTTCGTCGTGTCCTGCACAACGGTGAAGTTCACGTTGCCCGGCGGATCAGGAACCTTCTGGCAGAGAATGGTTTCGCGGATGGCGCGGCCACGGATGGTCGGCGACGTACGGCCCGGGTGCGAATGTAACGACACAAAGCTGATGTGGGTCAGAATGCCCGCACGCGGATCGCCATCGGGATATTCATGAGCCGTCCATTGCTCCGGATAACCGTTAGGCAGATCGCTGACGACGCTGACGCGGTACAGCGAACCGAGCATGGGGGTCAGGAAGGTCTTACGGGTCGTGAACAATGAGCGATAATCGCCGTTCTGATTGATCAGGTGATCGGCGATTGTACGCAGAGTTTGTTCGCGCGCATCGTCAACGGCGTTACGCGTGAAGTTCGGATACAGCGTGGCATCTTTGCCGACGAGATCCAGTTGATCGAACTGGAGCATATCGGTGAAGAACGCGCGCACGCCGTCTTCATAACGCGGCGAGGCTTCCAGACGATCGATCTGCTTCTTGATGCCGGCCGGTGTATCGAGGCTGCCGCTTTTCGCCGCATCCAACAGCGCGCGGTCGGGCGCCGTATCCCAGAAGAAGAAGCTGAGACGTGTCGCTTTGGAATAAGCATCCAATTCGAACGTGCCTGGCTTGGTCTTGGACGGCACCACCGTTTCCTGGCGGTAGATGAACTGCGGCTGGACCATCATCGATTCCAGGCTGAGCGACAGACCATTGTAGAAATTCTTCATGGTCGTCGCGCCTTGTCCGGCGAGATCGACTTGCATCTTCAATTCGTCCTGGGTCAACGGACGGCGATAGAGCAACTCGCCGACTTTGGACAGGAACTGTTGGGCGCAAGCATTGTCGGGCGCTGTCGCGCTCGCGGGCTTGCAGGGCATCAAAACATCGCGGTGGTTCTTATCGAGCGCCTTAGCCGCGATACCTTGCGCGATCGTGTAATACTGCTGGAAACCCGAAGAGGTCAGACCGACCTGACCGGTTCCTACTTCCAACAAACCTGCAACGCGCGGGACCGGCTCGAACCGGCCCTGAATTTCCGTGTCGACGCCAAAGACGTCGGACACGATGCGCTGATATTGCTGCGGTGTAAGACGGCGCATGATTGCGCTGTCGCCACTCGGCGCAGCATCGGCCGCTTGAGCTACCTTAACCGTCGTGAGGTCATGGGCCGCAGGTACAGCTGCAGCAACAACACCGACAGCAATCAGGGACGAGATAATACGAGTTAACGAATAACGAGCGGTCATTTGGTGCTCCGAGATTTATCTGAAGTATTCATCGCCGACTGGGCGCTTTCCGCAATGTAGGCTTGGATGCCATCGATGCGCCAAGCTCCCGAGATTTCGGTGTTCTTACCGGTCTTGGGATCCGGTGTCGCGTCGGCGTTCTGTTCCAAAGCGTAGTAGAGCGCCGGCACGTTGGTGCCTGTCATGGTTTCAAAGTTGTAGGCACCACTGCCGCCGACGAAGAACATCGTCTTCCACGGCACGTACCCGCCCAACAAACCTTCAAGTCCGCCATCCGGATTGAAGTATCCGCGGAAGTGCGGTGCGCGCAGCTTGAAGTTTGAATAGCCGAACGGATCGCCAAGCATTTCGAGCTTATCGCCCTCGGCGTACATCACGCCGTCCTTAATCTTGCCGTGCATGACGTTTTGCCAGCGGGTATCGGGATCGCGTCTGAACGTCCAGTAACGGCGCAAGCTGCCGTTCGCATCGCGCGCGGCGCGTTCCATGGCGCGGAACACATACACCGTCACATCGCCGTCCTTGGTGAAGTCGTCGGCAACGAGGCGAACCAGCCAAGCCGGCGATTTATCGCGCGCGAAATCCCAGTGACGCGCACCGTAGGTCGGCAGTTCGGTACGAGAACCGCGCTGATTGACTTGGCAACCGACAGCACGAGCGTAGGCGTTATCGATGCCTTTTTCATGCGTGTCGGGATCGGTGAAATCACCCGGCTTCACTTGTCCGTCGAGGTTAAAGCCATAAGCATTCGGTCCGATATAAGGATGGAACAACTTCAGATCCGGAACAGAGGTCGGATACGTGTAGGCCTGCATCGGTTTGCCGTCGGGGCTGCGGCCGCGATAGACGATCGCGTCGCGCACGTCGTTCGGCGAGGAGCCGCCATTGATACGCGTGACCAAGTATTCGGTCTCGTCTTTCGACAGGCCAATGGCATGGAGCTGCGCGCGAAACATTTCTTCAGGAGACGCGTTCAAACCCAGCGGACAATCTTTCACGTCGGCCTGAGAATTGGCCGCTTCAAGAAACCACTTCATCATGAATTCGCGGGTTTCCGCTTTTGCTGGAGCGACGATAGAACTGGCCGCCCAAACACCGAGCCCCAACGCGATTCCACCAGATTTAAGAAGCTTTTTAAATGACACCGTAGCTCTCCCTTTGCGGCATACCCGAAAGTATAGAATCAGTTACGTAAAAGTAGTCCCACTCTCCCAACGCAGATCGCGCGCTGCCGACCGTAACCGGCCTGCGCACCTCTCCCGATCTAGGAACATTGTAAAATGATGAACTCATTGCCCGTATTCGGCTACTATTAAATGTCGGCAAATCAGTAAAATTCATTTTACTAAAGCGACTTAAGCCGCTGACTCGCCCACCGCGTTGCAGCATTTTTATAACTGGTTGATATTATTTTATTTCCAGTGGGGTTATTTCGAACCTCGCAGCTGCTCTTCAATTTGCTGCACTGCGGTAAGTTTTTTAATTACGGCGACCCAACCCTTAGGGCCTCCGAGGGCCCGCGGATACAAGACCATAGTCAGGTCGACTCGGATCGCGGCGCCAATAGCAGAAGAGACGTGTTCTCAACCGCTCCAAATATTAGTCGATGTTCAACCGCGCTGGCGGCTCGGGCATGGATTCATCTTTTGTCATGATGAAATTCATCTCGTAGGCGGCGCCCGGCTTTGCATTGGCCGGCGCCCGATTGAGCTGCCTGATCTGTCTATAGCCGCCGGTGGCGACCCCGACTTTAAAATTCTTGGAATTAATTTCGGTCGTATATCCCATGTCGCTCAGCGTGCGGCCTGCATCCAATGTACGGAAGCGGCCAAGGATGTCGGTATAAACGACCAGGACCATCGGCGGTTCAGTGATCGTCATCGTGACTTCGACGCCATCGAGATATTTGCCCGTATCCGATTTGACGGTTCCGAAATACACAAAGATGGGTTTTCCAGGAACTTCGTCGGCACCGAAGAAATCATCGCCATTTGCAAATGCGGCGCGGGAGATTCCCGCTACCGAGCAAAGCGCCACTCCCCCGAGCACGGCTTTGCGTCTTGAAATAGATTTCATGTCCGAACCTTATGTAAAAACGACCCGAGCAAAATCAGTATGCTGCTTCGGTTGTTCATGAATTCGCGCTTTTCAGCAGGGCAAACTCACGAAGGCGCCGAAACTCCCTCCATCCCACAGCAATCGAAATGCCTAAACTCTAGGCTGGCTAGCCTGCCCTGACGCTAATGTAGGGTTCAGCCTTGGCGCCGTCAAATCGATCCGCAGACGATATCGCAACAGCATGTAACGCCTGAGGGTGTGCCTGTCAAAACGTCAGATAGCACTTAAAAATAAGGTTAAGATGCGTGCACGCCTAGACGGTGCGCTTACAAGGCAGCGATCACCGCAATGCAGCATTTAAAACGGCTGCATGCAATTGGACGCAACTCCCGGTGGTCAAGAAGTCCGGTGGTCAAAAAGACTTCGGCAACCCGAGCGCATGAGTCGCAACGTGCGACAGGATCAAGTTCGTAGAAATAGGCGCGACTTGATAGAGACGTGTTTCCCGGAATTTGCGCTCGATGTCGTATTCCTCGGCGAAACCGAAGCCGCCATGAGTCTGAAGGCACATGTCGGCCGCATACCAAGAGGCTTCGGAGGCCAGTAGTTTGGCCATATTGGCCTCGGTGCCGCAGGGCTTACCAGCATCGAACAACGCTGACGCGTTGTCGACCATCGCCGCGGCGGCAGCGGTTTGGATGTGGGCACGCGCGATGGGGAATTGGATGCCTTGATTGCGCCCGATAGGCGCGCCGAAAACCTGGCGCTCTTTTGCATAAGCTGCGGCGCGATCGATGAAAAAGCGGCCATCGCCGATACATTCTGATGCGATGAGGATGCGCTCGGCGTTCATGCCGTCGAGGATATAGCGGAACCCCTCACCTTCCACACCGATGAGGTTTTCGACCGGAACAGCGAGGTCATCGAAGAAGAGCTCGGTGGTCGCGTGGTTCAGCATCGTGCGAACCGGGCGGATTGTCAGACCTTTCCCAACCGCCGCTCGTAAATCCACCAAAAGGACACTCATCCCGTCGCTGGGCTTGACGGCTTGTTCACGCGGCGTTGTACGGACCAACAAGATCATCAGGTCTGAATGCTCTGCGCGGCTAATCCAGATTTTCTGGCCTTTGACGATGTACCTATCGCCTTCCTTGCGTGCAAAGGTGCGGATACGCGTTGTGTCGGTGCCGCTGTCTGGTTCGGTGACACCAAAGGCTTGCAGTGCCAATTCACCTGCGGCGATCTTGGGAAGAAATTTAGCCTTCTGCGCAGCGCTCCCGTGCTTAAGCACAGTGCCCATCGTGTACATTTGGGCATGGCAAGCGCCGCCATTGCCGCCCGAGCGATGAATTTCTTCTAGCACCGCAGTCGCAGCGCCAAGACCGAGGCCTGACCCGCCGTACATTTCGGGAATCAAAATCGACAAGAAGCCGCCCTGCGTCAGGGCTTTCACAAAGTCCTTCGGATAAATCCGCTCGCGGTCTAAGGCTTGCCAGTACGAGCCTGGAAATTGCGCGCAGAGTTTCCGCACGGACTCGCGGATCTCGGGAAAGGACTGATCTTGAGGCGTTTGCATGCCACCATCTTCGTGAAAATGCGGACTCGTGGGTCTCTACAAATCAGACCCTAATAATATAGTCGTCGAGCTTGCTCGCGCGCGGCTTACCTTTGGCGACGGTTGTTCCGAGATATAGAAAGGCAACGATGTGATCTGTTGCCTCAAGCCCCAAGGCGATCTTTATCTTGTCGTCGTAAGCGGCCTCGCCGGTTTTCCACATGGCACCCAAACCCAAAGCATGAGCCGCGAGAAACATATTTTGTGTTGCAGCACCGACGGCGACGATGCGTTCGATGCTTGGAACTTTGTGCGGGGCATCGACACGCGCGGCCACAACGACAATGGTCGGCGCGCGCATAACCTTAAGGCCTTCTTTATCCGCATCGGCTTGCGATGTTCCGGGCGTTTTACGCAATCGCATATCAGCCCAGGCCTTTGCCAGTATTTGCCGGTCGGGGCCGTTCAGCACCACGAACCGCCAGGGCGCAAGGCGGCCATGATCCGGCGCGGCGATGCCTGCGTTTAGAATCGTCTGCAATTGTTCCGTAGACGGCCCAGGCTCGGCCAGCGTTGCAGCCGAAGTCCGGCTTTTAATTGCTTCTAATACGTCCATAACAAAGCTTGTCCAATTCTCACAAACGAAAACCAGTCGTTATGTATGACATACCGTAACGCGCAACGGCCACCCCTCATCAGAAAGGTGGCCGTGCCGTTAACACGAAAAGTTTACGATGCCTATTTTGCCGGCATCGCATTCAGCCTTTGGGGCTCAAGAATTGCGCCCTCGTATGCTGAATCCCAAGCTGCGAAGCGTACCCATTTCTTGCCTTTGGCATCGAACGGGATCTCGAAGTGGTGCGAACCGAACGGCGGCAGATCTTTGGCGGAAATCGACTGATGTCCGGTTTTCTTGCCGTCACCCCAGACAATTTCAACTTCATCCAGCGGGAAGGTCCATTGCACATCGGCGACGATGGTGCGTTTGTCGCCGGTGCCGCGGACTTCGAAGTTCGGCACCAGGACTTCACCCGTGGTGATAAACATGTCGCCCTTCTTGAGGGTCTCGATGACCGGGCTGGGGTCGCTCGCCGAGGGCAGATCCTTCAGGTGCAGATAGGTCACCGGCGAACCCGAATAGATGTCATCGCCAGCTTGCTGGTGACGCACTTCCGAAATCGCGATCGCGTATTTCAAAGGCTCCGGCCTATCGACAATCCAGTTAGCTTCGTCGTCGATCAGGGGCAGG
>CAITZE010000482.1 GCA_903896775.1 uncultured bacterium | reverse complement strand
TCTTGCAACATCGCGCCTTGCGCCTGCGCCGTCAGCAGCACCGCACGTAGGCGGCGATATTCAGCCTTATCGATCAGACTGGTGGCCTTGGTGCGCTCTAACGCTTGGATGGCACCGCTCCAGTCCGAACCAGCGCTGCGGAATTCAAGCACCGCCTGCCCGGCCCAGCCCAGCGAAGGTGATGCCTTCGCAGCTTCTTCCGCCAGTGCGCGCGCCGCAATCGCGTCGTTATGACGGCGCGCTTCAACGAACATGCCGTGCAGGCCGATGGTTTTAAGATCGGGCCGCGCCATCATCTGCTCGAATGCCCTCTCAGCACCCGCGCGGTCACCAGAAAGCTGTGCGGATTGCGCAGTCAGCAGCAGCGTCAACGGATTGTCGTGCGCAAGACGCCGGGCTTCGTTGGAATACTTCGACGCGCCGCGCGCATCGCCGGAGCCGATGGCAATCAATCCGCGCGTAATCGCGCGCTGGCCCTGCGTGATACGGCGCAGCGCGAAATAGTGCGAGACCTTGCTGGGTGATCGAATGAGCGCCCCAAGCACCGACCACAACACCAGAAACACGGCAACGATCAACGCAACCGTCGCCGCGAGTACCGCTACCGAAGTGGTGATGCGATAATCCAGCCAGACGATTTCGACCCCGCCGGGACGGTCGGCAAACCAGCCTGCGCCGAGCGCGACCACACCGACAAAGATAAGAAAAATAACGACACGGATCATGCTAATGCGCCGGCTTTGCCAGCGCGTTCAGCGCATCGGCGGAAATCTTTTGCGCGGCGGCAAGCGCTGCGTTGCGTGCTTTCGCCCTTGCAATCCAGCCATCGGCAGGTGCGCGCACATTCGCCGGCAGGTTCGAGAGTTCGCTCACCATACCTGCGATATCGCCGCGCAGCGATTTTGCCTCAGCGCGGTCGAGCATTGAAGCCGGGTCGGTGCCCGGCGTTTCATTGACGGGACGCACGCGCACAAGGCGACTGGCACTCGCTTGCAGGCGATCAAGAATGCTGCCGCTATTTGCCGCCGGTTGAGCACCAGCCTCCAGCACGGGCTGCAGCGATATAAATTCCGCCGAGAGTGCGGCAGCCGAGGGCACGCCGCCGGCAGCGAAAGGCTCAAGGGGCGCCGCGATGTTTGCGTCGCTCAGCAGCGGCTTGATCGCCGTGAGTTCGGCGGCAAACGGCGCGCCGCGCTCGACTGTACCCTTAAGCGCCGACGCCAGCACGGCGATCCGCACGTCGCGATCAGCCGCGGTACTGCCCGGCGTTTCGATTTTTTTCTCTACCGTGCGGGTCGAGGATTCAACCGCGCTGACACGGTCCGTCACCTTGTCGAGATCGGATTTCGCAATGGCGTTGCCGTGCAACTGATCGACGACGGCTTTCACGTCAACGAGCGTCTTGGCATTGGCTTCACTGCGTTCGCGCGCCTCGCGTGCTGTATCGGCAACTTCGCTGCTGCGGCTGGTGATACCCGACGCGTTGTCGCCGATGGATTTCACCGTGACTTCCAGCGCATCGAGCCGTGACTTCATCGCCGGATCGACAGCAGATGCAGGCGGCGCAGCCAAGGCTGTTTCGATCTTGCCGATGCGTGC
>CAITZE010000481.1 GCA_903896775.1 uncultured bacterium | reverse complement strand
TGTCCTTGAGATTTCCGGCAATGGTCATTTCGCTAACGGGAAAGCCGACGGTTCCGTTTTCGATCCAAAATCCGGCCGCCGCGCGGCTGTAATCGCCGGTCACGCCGTTGACGCCCTGACCGACGAGGTCGGTGACAAACAGTCCGTCCTTGATATCGCTCATCAGCGCGGCGGGCGTAACATTGCCCGCTTCAAGCCACACGTTGGTGGTGCCCGAGCCTGGCGGCGAGCCGGTGCCGCGCGTGGCGTGGCCGGTGGGCTCCAACTTCAACTGTCGCGCCGAGCGCAGATCCAATACCCACGTCGTCAGCACGCCCTTGTCGATGAGGGCGCGGCGTTTGTTGGCCAAGCCCTCGGCGTCGCAGGGCTTTGAGCGCAGCCCGCGATTGCGGTGCGGGTCTTCGAAGATATTGATTCCTGGCGCAAAGACTTCCGTATTCATGGCGTCTTTCAGGAAGCTTGTGCCGCGGGCGATGGCGCCGCCGTTGATCGCGCCAAGGAAATGGCTGACCAATCCGCGTGCAACGCGTGCATCGAAAATCACCGGTACTTTGCGGCTGGAGACTTTGCGTCCACCGAGCTTGCGCACGGCGCGTGTGCCGGCGTTCAACCCCACTTCCTCAGGGCTTTTCATGTCCGCGAAGTAAACCGCGCTGGTGTAGTCGTAATCGGTCTCCATGCCGTCGTCGTCGCCGGCGATGACCGAGACGCTCATGGATGAGCCCGAGGATTCGTAAGCACGCGCAAAGCCGTTGGAGGCGGCGATAGCGACTTGCGACTTGCCCCAAGCGGCTGACGCGCCCTCGGAGTTGGTCACACCCTTCACGTCACGCGCGGCGGCCTCGCAGACTTGCGCTTTTTCGATCAGCGTCTCGGCGGAGACCTCAGTTGGATCGCAGATGTCGAGAGCGGGCAGCGACTTTGCCAACTGGCCCGGCTCGGCGATGCCGCAGAAAGGATCTTCGGGAACGGTGCGCGCCATGGCGACGGCGCGCTCGACGAGTTCTTTCAGCGCATCTTTCGAACGGTCGGCGGAGGAGACGATGGCTTGGCGCTTGCCAATCAGCACACGCAGACCGATGTCGCCGCCCTCAGAGCGTTCTAGCTGTTCCAATTTGCCGAGGCGTGAGCTGACGGAAACAGAGGTGCCGTCCACCACAATGGCATCAGCTGCGTCGGCGCCGGCCTTGCGGGCATCGGACATGAGGTCTGAAAGCAAATTCAGCAGGTTGGCGTTTGACATGAAATCCTTCCGAAACCCGGCTTCAAGGCTGGGCGGAGTGTTGCGCGAGGGACGCAGTCTGCCGGTTTTTGCTTCTCGTTCAACCCTTGTTAAGGGGGTTTTTGCAAACTGGCGCTACCGGGCAGGGAACTGATTCCGGTTTGCGGAGTTAAGGTCTACGGAATTTAGAAGGCGCAATTCGCGCGCAAAAGAATTCAAAGGGGTTTTTCATGCAAGTTCCGACACAGCGTTCTCACGCCAAGAAATATTGTTTTGCAGGCCTTTTTGTTGTCGGCGCTTTGGCAATGATGCCAACCGCCGCCTCTGCCCAATCTATCGGGATCGACGCGAGCACCACAGGTCTTGGCCTTGAAATCGGCGCTGACTTCAGCCGGTATTTCGGCCTCCGCCTCGACGGCAACTATTTCCGCGTCTCCCACAGCTTTCATAGCGATGACGTGGATTATCATGGCCGCGCGCGCCTGATGAGCTTTGGTGCAATCGGCGATTTTTATCCGATCAATTCCGGGTTCCGTTTGACGGCTGGCGGCTATTTGAACCGCAACCATGCCGATATCAACGCAACGCCGTCGAACAACATCACGATTAACGGCAACGTTTACGCCCCGACCGACGTCGGCGCTATTAACGGCACCATCCGTTATCCCGACTTCTCGCCTTATGTCGGCCTTGGCTATACCAGCAACCGCGGCGGCACGGGCTTCAGCTTTGTCGCTGATGCCGGTGTGTTGTTCCAGGGTGGATCCGTCGTCACGTTGAACTCGACCGGCGGCGCCTTGTCGGCAGATCCGACACTTGCGGTCGATCTTGAAAACGAGCGTGAGCAGATTAAAACCGATGCGGACAAGCTGCGTTATTTCCCGGTGCTGAAACTAGGCGTCGCGTATCGGTTCTAAGCTGACACTTACTTCCAGATTTTCTTGCCGCTGCCCGGCAAGCCGTAGCTCGTCCACTTCTCGCTGACGAGTTTTACGATGTCATCCGTCATGGCGATTTCTTTACCCCATTCCCGTTTGGTCTCGGGGTAAAGTTTCGTCGTGGCGTCGAGGCCGATCTTGCCGCCGAGGCCCGGTTCGGGTGAGGCGAAGTCAAGATAATCGATCGGCGTATTCTCGATGACGGTGATGTCGCGCGCAGGATCCATGCGCGTGGACACAGCCCACATCACATCTTTCCAATCACGCGCGTTGATCTCGGCGTCCACGACGATCACGAATTTGGTATAGACGAACTGGCGCAGGAAACTCCACACGCCCATCATCACGCGCTTGGCATGCCCCGCGTAGGCTTTCTTGATGCTGACCACAGCGATGCGGTAGCTGCAGCCTTCCGGCGGCAACCAGAAGTCAACAATCTCTGGGAATTGCTGAATGAGCAGTGGAATGAAAACTTCATTCAGCGCTTCGCCGAGAACGCTGGGCTCGTCAGGCGGACGTCCGGTGTAGGTCGACAGATAAATCGGATCGCGGCGCATGGTGATGGCCGAGACTTTGAACACCGGGAATTTCTCGACGGAATTGTAATAGCCAGTGTGATCGCCGAAGGGACCTTCGTCGCCGTATTCGTCCAGCAGCACATGGCCTTCGATGATGATCTCGGCCTCCGCCGGCACTTGCAGCGGCACGGTCTTGCAGTCGACCAACTCGACTTTGCGTCCGCGCAACAGGCCTGCGAATTGATATTCCGACAATGTGTCGGGTACCGGGGTGACAGCCGCGAGAATGGTGCCGGGATCCGCGCCGATCACCACGGCAGCGGGCAAAGGCTCGGTCTTTTTGTCTTTCCAGCGGTCGAAGTGTCCGGCGCCGCCGCGATGCTTCAGCCAACGCATCAGTGTGGTGTCGCGCCCCGTCACCTGCATGCGGTAGATGCCGAGGTTATAGACGTCGCGTTTGTCTTCGCCGGGACCCTTGGTGACGACCAGCGGCCATGTGATCAGCGGGCCTGCGTCGCCCGGCCAGCAGGTTTGAATGGGCAACTTCGCCAGATCGATGTCGGCGCCTGTCAGCACGATGTCCTGGCATGGCGCCTTGGAGACCGTCTTGGGTTTCATCGCCATGACGGTGCGTACAAGCGGCAGCATGTCCCAGGCTTCTTTCCAGCCGCCGGGCGGCTCCGGCTGCTTCAGAAACGCCAGCGTCTCGCCGATCTCGCGCAGTTGATGGGGTTCGCGGTCCATGCCCCAGGCCACGCGCTCGACGGTGCCGAAGAGGTTCACAAGCACCGGCATGGGCGAACGCTGTCCGTCTGCGCCGATTACATTCTCGAACAGGATGGCGGGACCGCCCTCGGCCAGAACACGAGTCTGGATTTCGGTCATTTCCAGATGCGGCGAAACCGGCGTTTTAACCCGCAAAAGCCGTCCCGCCCGCTCCAGGCGGTCCATGAATTCACGCAAAGACTGGTAAGGCATTGCCGCTCCGCCCGCCGCTATCGACCCGCTTCAAATGGGGCAATGGCGAAATTTCCCGGATATACCGGGCACTTAAGGCCCTCAGCCCCTCATCGTCAAGCTGGCCTTCGTCTGCAACCAAGTGGAGAAAATGACCCATAATCTTGTCGTGAAAGGCGGCTGCAGGTGTGGTAATTATCGTTTACGCTTCGTTGGTAAATTCTCGCTAACCTGCTGAGTGTTCGGAAAAAACGCCTTCAAAAAATGACACGAATGTTCCTCGGTAACGGGGCTTTACGTGGACCACGTGGGTGCGGAATTTCGTTCTGAGATTAAGTGTCGGGTGCGGGCCGTTTGGCCGCACACATTAATGTAGGCGGAGTTTGGCCGAGTTCGGTCCCCGCCACCGGTATCAGGTTCTTTTAGGTATCAGGGCATGGCTGACGCGGCTGTACAGACTTCCTCCCCAAACGCGCCTTCATTGGGTGGCGGCGTTTCCGAAGGCGCGAGCGGCCTTGAGCGCCTAATCGCGATCGGCCTGGCCCTTTCCGCCGAGCGCAATCACGACCGTCTGACGGAACTGATCCTGCTCGAAGCCATGAGCATCACTAAGGCCGACGGCGGCACGCTTTACTTGCGCACCGAAGAAGACGCGCTGAAGTTCACCATCATGCGCACCAATTCGCTGAAGATCGCCATGGGCGGTACGACAGGCGTGCCCATTCCGTTTCCGCCGGTGCGCCTCTACAACGCCGAAACCGGCCAGCCCAACCACAACAACGTCTCGGCCTCGGCCGCGATCACCAAAAAGCCGATTAACATTCCCGACGCTTACGAAGCCGAAGGGTATGACTTTTCCGGCACCAAGAAATTCGACCAGGGCACCGGTTATCGCTCCAAATCGTTCCTGTGCATTCCGCTATTGAACTATTCGGACGAAGTGATCGGCGTGCTGCAGCTGATCAACGCCAAGAATGCCGAAGGCGAAGTGATCGCCTTCTCGAAAGAAGTTCAACGCACCATCGAAGCGCTGGCCTCACAGGCCGCCGTCGCCATCGACAATCAGAATTTGATCGAAGCGCAAAAAGCCCTGATGGACAGCTTGATCAAAGTCATGGCCCACGCAATTGACGCCAAGTCGCCCTACACGGGCGGCCACTGTCAGCGCGTGCCTGAACTTACGAAAATGCTGGCGACCAAAGCGCAAGCCGCGACCGAAGGCATCTTCAAGGATTTCAAGCTCGACGAGCAGCAGTGGTACGAACTGCATGTGGCGGCGTGGTTGCACGATATCGGCAAGGTCACGACGCCGGAATTCGTGGTCGATAAAGCCACCAAGCTGCAGACGATCTACGACCGCGTGCATGAAGTGCGGATGCGCTTCGAGGTGTTGCAGCGCGACGCCGAAATCAAAATGCTGAAGTCCATCGCCAAGGGCAAGAATGCGCGCATCGAGCGCAAGAAATTCAAGGACCGCTGCGCCGAGTTGAAGAAGCAGTGGGAGTTCATTGCCGAATCCAATATCGGCGGCGAATTCATGTCCAACGATAAGCAGGACAAGATCAAGGAGATCGCGAAGCAGAAGTGGTACCGCTACTTCGACCGCAAGCTGGGCCTGTCCTGGACCGAAGCCAAGCTGCTCGATAAAGCGCCGCCGCCGCCCGATGGCTGGGAACAATTGCTGGCCGATCTGCCGGAGCATTCCGAAGCCGAATACAATCTCGGCGAAGTACTCAATATGTGCATTCAGCGCGGCACGCTCAACGACGACGAGCGCCGCAAGATCAACGATCACATCGTGCTGACCATTGACATGCTGAACGAGATGCCATTTCCCAAGCATCTGAAGCGCGTGCCGGAATACGCCGGCGGCCATCACGAAAAGATCGACGGCACCGGCTATCCCAACAAGCTGACGGGCGACAAGATGTCGTGGCCCGCCAAGATGATGGCCATCGCCGATATTTTCGAAGCGCTCACCGCCGCCGACCGGCCTTACAAAAAGGCCAAGACCTTGTCCGAGAGCCTGAAGATTCTCTGGTTCATGAAGAAGGACAAACACGTCGATCCGGATTTGTTCGAGCTGTTCCTGCGCTCGGGCGCATACATGGATTACGCCGAGCAATTCTTGCGCCCCGATCAGATCGACAAGGTCGACATCACACAGTACCTGCAGCCGCCGGCGCCGCCTGCGCCGAAGCAAGCGGCGGAGTAGATCACCAGCCCAAACCGCTGGATGCGCCAGACCTTACCTTGCTTAATTTATTCCGCTAGGGGACCAGGATGCGTATTGAGGAATGTGACGCCGCGCAAAATCGCGAGCAAATCGCATCTCTATTTGCGACAGTATATCCCCGAGAAGTTCTGGAAAAAATAGTTTGGCGCAACGTAACGTCGGCTAAAGCTGATCGTCGCGTCATCGCATACAACACCCCTGCTCAAGTTGTCGCTGCCGCAAGCCTTTTGTTTCGAGACGGACTCGTCGGTGGGCAACCCGTTCGGATACCTGTTGCCTCAATTTTACTCTCAGTAGTCTGCCGCTTTTAGCCGAACCTCTGCAAGAGCAGCGACGCCAGCACCAATAACCCGAAATCGCGATTGGATTTAAAACGCCGCAAGCAATTGGCGGGGCTGTCGATATTGAGCGTCAGCACCTGCCAAGCGAGATGCAAGCCCGCGAGGCCGAGGAATGCCAGCGACGGCCAGCTTGGTGTGATGATGCGCAGGCTGGCGTAGGCGATGATCGAGATCGTCAACAGGTACATCAGCGCGACGAAGGGCTTGGTGCGGTTGCCCAGAGCCAGCGCCGACGATTTCACGCCGATCAGCGCATCGTCTTCGCGGTCCTGGTGCGCATAAATGGTGTCGTAGCCCAGCGTCCAGAAAAAGCCTGCGGCGTAAAGCAGCAGCGATGCTGGTTCGAAATGCTCGCGCATGGCGGTCCAGCCCACCAGCACGCCCCAATTGAAAGTGAGGCCCAACCAGGCTTGCGGCCAATAGGTGATGCGCTTCATGAACGGATAGGTGAACACCAGCACCAGCGACGCCGCTCCGACAATGATCGCCTGTGTGTTCATCTGCAAAAGCACGGCAAGACCTGCAGCGAGCTGAATGCCGAGGAAGATCCACGCCGCGCGCACGCTGACATCGCCTGCGGGCAAAGGGCGGGTTGCGGTGCGCGCCACCTTGGCGTCGATATCGCGGTCGATGATGTCGTTGTAGGTGCAGCCAGCGCCGCGCATCACCAGCGCGCCTATAAGAAACAGCAGCATGAGTTGGCGGTCCGGCACCCCAAAGCCGGCCATCGTGATCGCCCACCAGCCGGGCAACAGCAGCAGCCACGTGCCGATATGCCGGTCGAGGCGCGCGAGGCGCGCGAAGGGCCTAAGCGGCGAGGGCAGCCATAGGTCAATCCACGCACGGCTATGGATATCGAAACTACTCATAAGGGATCCGCTAATCTGAAAGGTGCTGGGCGATAAAATCTGTGGGCGCTAGAGTAGGGGTCCAGAGTAGGGGCAAGCCGTTCCCCACTCAATGCTCCACGGATTGTCGCGCACCATGTCCAAACCCGCCAGCCGATTGTATATCGAAGATGCGCTGCAGGCGGGTGCCGCGATTGCAGCTTCGGAAGGCCACGCCCATTACCTTTTGCATGTGATGCGCGCTTCGGCGGGCACGGTTGTAAAATTGTTCAATGGCCGCGACGGAGAGTGGGAAGCGACGGTCGCGATCCCTGCGAAAAAACGCGTGCAGTTCGATGTGACGCGCCAGACGCGCGCCCAAGTTCCCATGCCCGATCTGTGGCTCGCCTTTGCGCCCGTGAAACGCATCGAGTTCATGGCTGAAAAAGCTTCCGAGCTTGGCGTGGCAGTGTTGCAGCCCGTCTTTACGCGTCACACCGATATCACGCGCGTGAATGTCGAGCGCTTGCGCGCCAATGCCACCGAAGCCGCCGAGCAGTGCGAGCGTTTGACGGTGCCTGTGGTTCACGAACCCGTGAGTTTCGACAAGCTCATCGCCGACTGGCCCACCGACCGCACGCTGTATGTTCTCGATGAAACCGGCGGCGGCATTCCGATTGCGAAGGCGCTCACCGCGCCGCACCCGGCTGGCTTTCTCACCGGGCCCGAAGGCGGCTTCGCCCAATCCGAGCTTGACGCACTTAGGCAATTACCTTTTGTTACGGCGGTGGGAGTAGGGCCACGCATCCTGCGTGCCGAGACTGCGGCTTTGGCCGCCTTGGCATGCTGGCAGGCGCTGGTGGGAGATTGGACGCAGCGCGCGTAACAGCTAGCCCGGGAAATAAAGTCTCAGGGTAAGGCTGGCGCAAGTCCCGCTGGCGTCCTATGTACCCGCAACCATTTAATGTTGTACGGCCCTAGACGCTTGGGCGCCGGTTTACGCGATACCTAAGGGGCCTGCGCCAGATATGACGTCGTTCCGTTCCTCACAGGACGAGCCTGTAACGTCCAAGGCTCAGCTCATCGCGACGCTGTCCGCTGGGTCGAAGCCGAAGGACCAATGGCGTCTCGGCACCGAACACGAAAAATTCGGCTACACCAAAAGCAATCACAAAGCGCTTCCATACGAAGGTCCCGCCGGCATTCAAGCCATGCTCAACGGATTGCAGCGCTTTGGCTGGCAGCCGGTTTTGGAAGGCGCCAATGTCATCTCGCTCAGTCAAAAGGGCAAAGGCACAATCTCGCTGGAACCCGGCGGGCAATTGGAACTCTCCGGCGCGCCGGTCGAGACCGTGCACCAGACTTACGCCGAGATCAGCGATCACCTCGCGCAAGTGAAGACGGTGGGCGACGAGCTTGGCGTCGGCATGCTGGCGCTGGGCTTCACGCCCGACTGGCGGCGTGAGGACATCAACTGGATGCCCAAGGGCCGCTACAAGATCATGCGCAGCTATATGCCCAAGGTCGGCACCATGGGGCTCGACATGATGCTGCGCACCTGCACCGTGCAGGTGAACATGGATTATGCTTCGGAAGCCGACATGGTGAAGAAGCTGCGCGTGTCGCTCGCGCTGCAGCCGGTGGCGACAGCGCTGTGGGCCAATTCGCCCTTCACCGAAGGCAAGCCCAACGGGGCTCTCTCGCTGCGCGGCAAGGTCTGGCAGAACACCGATACGGCGCGCACCGGCATGCTGCCGTTTGCGTTTGAAGACGGCATGGGCTTCGAGCGCTATGTCGATTACCTGCTCGATGTACCGATGTATTTCGTCTACCGCGATGGCTACATCGATGCCTCGGGGCAATCGTTCCGCGATTACCTGAACGGAAAACTGCCGGCGCTGCCGGGCCAGATCCCGACGGTGGCCGATTGGATCGATCACATGTCCACGGCGTTCCCCGAAGCGCGGGTGAAAAACTACATCGAGCTGCGCGGCGCCGATTCCGGCCCGCTCGACAAGCTTGTGGCGCTGCCGGCCTTTTGGGCGGGCGTGCTTTACGACCAGGCGTCGCTGGACGCCGCTTGGGACTTGGCCAAGGACTGGACGGCAGCCGAACGGGCGCAGTTGCGCGTCGATGTGCCGACTTTGGGCCTCAAAGCCACGATCCGCGGCCGCTCGGTGCAGGAGATCGCCCGGGATTTGCTGGCGCTGTCTGAAGCCGGTCTCAAACGCCGCGCCCACAAGGACCAGTCGGGTCAGGATGAAACCCGCTACCTCGCCCCCTTGCAGGAGATAACCGCATCGGGGATAACCGCAGCGGAGCGCATGCTGGCCTTATATAATGGCCCCTGGCGCGGCGATGTGGGCAAGGCCTATGAGGCCTTTAGCTATTGAGGAGCGGGATCGGTGGCAGCGGCAAAATCGAAGGCGAAATCCAAAAAGGCGAAAGCGAAAGCTAAGCCTAAAACCAAATCCAAATCGAAGCCCGCCAGACGTGCCACAAAGCGCACCGCTTCAAAACGCGTAAAGGCCAAGGACTGGCGTATCACCTGCAAGAGCCTTGCCGAAATCCGCCAGAATATCGACCGCCTCGATGACCTGATCGTGCCGCTGCTGTGCCAGCGCCTCTACTTCGTCACCCAAGCCGCCAACTTCAAACCCTCGGTCGCGGGTGTGGTGGTGCAGTCTCGCGTGGAGGAGATCATCGGCCGGGTCCGCGCGGCGGCGGAGAAGCTGCAAACCAGCCCCGATACCCTTGAGCGGGTCTACCGCAACCTCATCGACGCCTTCACGGCCGACGAGCAGCGTCACTGGCAGACGCTGAACACGTAGCGACTCGGGTTTCGCCGTTAGAGCATTTGCGTCAGCTGGCGGGCGATGGCGACCAAAGCGCCCAGCAGCAAGATCACCGATGACAGAAATGAAATCCCGAAACCGGCGCTGCGTTTCTCGGGCGCTTTGAAATAGCCGAGCGCATAGAGCAGCCGACCGATCGGCCAGAAGATGCCGACGATGGCGGCGGCGAGATCGCCCCAGGCCGAAGCAAACAGCACGAGCAAGGGCAGGAAGAACACGAGCTGCTCGAGCGTGTTCATATGCGCGCGGAAGACCCGCTGGAATTCCGGCGGACCATCCACGAGAGGTGCATGAACATTATATTTTGCGCGGGCTTTGCCGACTCTGAAGGACGCCCAGATATAAACACAAAGCGAAAGCACGGTGACGAGCGCGGTCAGCGGATACGCGGTTATCATGGCGAGTTTCTCCCCAATGCATGGCGCCTCAGCGCGGCCACGCGTGTGCCCCATCGACGGCGCCCTGCGCCTTGATTGCGCCACAGTCTCGCCGCCGCCGTCGCGCGGCTGATGCTCTGAAGCCCGCGACAGCGATCGCCACATTGTTGACGTCGGAGCCCAGAGTCAAAAAAAATCCGGAGCGGGGGAGATTTTTACTTGATTTCCGGTGCAATAGGAGTAAATGCGAACCCAGACGTTACGCGCACGTGCCTAAAGCAGCTTGCCGTTAAGCAACGACGTAAGCGTCCTTTCGTTGGTTGGACTTACTGTTTCGTCTGATTGATCAAAGGAGGCCGTGCATGCCCCTTCTAAAAAAGAGACCACGCTTGCGTTCGCCTGCCCCGCGCAACAACCGGGTGCCGGCTGCGTTGCTCGATTGTCGCAACATCGCCTGGGACGGCCACGATTTGGTCGTCATCTCCAAGTTCAATGTTCTTCGGGACTGAACTCCCGGCTGCACCGTTAGTGTCTACTGCCCGCCGGGGGGATCCGTCCGGGCTGATGGTCTAGCGCCGCTGAAAGCGGCCTGTTGAACAAATTGAAGTTGCGGGAACGAAAGTAAAGATGGTCCAGTTCAAAACGCGTCAATTCGAACCCTCTGTAGTATCCGAACCGGCGGAAGTGCTCTTCCGCAGCGTTGATGACGTGGCCAAGCGGCTGAAGCCGGAAGCGCCCGTGCAATGCGTGTTCCCGGAAAGCATCCGCGCCCAGGCGCAAAATTTCCTCACCCAATTCCCGGGCCAAGTGCTCTATGCCGTGAAGTGCAATCCCGGCGCTGAATTCCTGCGCCACATGCATGCCGCCGGCATCCGTCAATTCGACGTGGCCTCGCTCGACGAAGTGCGTTTGGTCAAAGGCCTGTTCCCGAAAGGCGTCGAACTCCATTTCATGCATCCGGTGAAATCCCGTGATGCCATCCGCGCCGCCTATAAGCTCGGCGTGCGCACCTTCGCGCTCGATTCTGTCGGCGAGCTGATGAAGATCATGGAAGAAACCAAGTCGGCGAAAGACCTGAAGCTGTTTGTGCGTTTGGCCGTCTCAGGCAACGCCGCCGCTTATGACTTGTCCGGCAAATTCGGCGCGGCCCCCTCGGCTGCGGCCGATCTGCTGCGCCATGCCCGTAAGGTCGCCCACAAGCTCGGCATCTGTTTCCACGTCGGCTCCCAGTGTATGGACCCGGCCGCTTATCGCGCCGCCATCGGCCGCGCGGGCGAAGTCGTCGGCAAAGCCAAAGTGAAGCTGGACGTCCTGGACGTGGGCGGCGGTTTCCCCGCCGTGTACCCCAACATGACGCCGCCGCCGCTGGATCAATATATGGCAGCCATCATCGAAGCCGCTCAGCCGCTCATCACTGAGGGCGGCGTTGCCGCTGGTGCGGAACTGTGGTGCGAGCCGGGCCGGGCCATGGTTGCGGCCGGCGCGTCCATGCTGGTGCGCGTGATGCTGCGCAAAGGCCGCCGCTTGTTCATCAACGACGGCACCTACGGCAGCTTGTTCGATGCCGGCGCCCTCAACTGGCGCTTCCCGGTGCGTCTGGTGCGCCCCTTGGGCCGTATCGGCAAGAATTCCTCCACGCCTAATACCCGTCTTCCGTCCGAGAAGCTGGTGCCGTTCGTGTTCTACGGCCCCACCTGCGACAACATGGACAAGATGAAGGGGCCGTTCTTCCTGCCCGAAGACACCCAGGAAGGCGACTGGATCGAGATCGGCATGCTGGGCGCTTACGGCTCGGCCATGCAGACCCGTTTCAATGGCTTCCATTCCTCGGTGGCGGCAACCGTTTGGCCCGAAGCCATTCCGGCCCTGTCGGTGGAACGCAAACGCGCGGCCCTGCGCGACGTCAACCAACCGGCCTCTTCACAGGCCGTGCGTCCGGCTTTGAACCTGGCGGCTCCGGCGTCTCAGACCGAATCGTCTCAGCCCGAATCCGAGACGGGGTCCGAGTCTGAATTGTCTGCGGACCGTAACACCAGCCCCGACGCGCTTGAGCTAAAGTAGGCGCGTTACGGGGACTTTGCGCACCGGTCTTGACCGGCGCGAATTCCTCTGCCTTTTCTCTTCTCCTTTCAACCTTCCAGGAACGGACGCTCGACCCATGGCTGCGCCCAAAGCAAAATCGAAGACCGCCTCCAAGAACCCGCGCAAGAACACCAAGGCGCAGTTGCTCTCCACGCCGGTCGAGCATATCGACATCACCTCGTTCGATGCGCGCCCCATTATCGACGCCATGGGCAAGATGTCGTTCACCTCACGCGATACCGGCCGTGCTGCCGGCATCTTCAACATGATGCTGAACGATTCCAAGTGCTCGAACATCCTGACGCTGGCGGGCTCGACCTCGGCCGGCGGCTGCATGCAGGTTTATGTCGACATGGTGAAATACGGCATGATCGACGCCATCGTCTCGACGGGCGCTTCTATCGTCGACATGGATTTCTTTGAAGCGCTCGGCTTCAAGCATTACCAGGGTTCGCAGTTCATCG
>CAITZE010000480.1 GCA_903896775.1 uncultured bacterium | reverse complement strand
CTCCACCTTCTCATTGCGAGATAGGGCTGGAATAGTCTGGTAAGGGTTTATGCGCAGCGAAAAATACTGCACGAAGTCTTTAATGAATATCCATTCAATCGTCGTCATGCAGTACAGGAGATAGAACCACCGATGCTGGTTCTTGAACTTCGGCTCCCACGGCTGACGCGGGCTCATGCGCAGGCTGCCGCGCGTTTCGATATCGTCATCCCACTCGAAAATATTGGTGAAACGGTGATGCAGCACATTGTGCTTATACCGCCAGAAATACCTGCCGGTGCCGAGCACACTGCAGCTCGCGCGGCTGATGATCGCATTGAGACGGGGGCTGGCGGAGAAAGAGCCGTGGATAGAGTCGTGGAAAATATTAAAGCCCATGGCCGCGGCGGCCATGGCGTAGGAGACGCACAACAAGGCTTGGATCCAACCGGTCTCGGTTGTCAGGATCAGGATGTAAGAGGCCGCAAACCACAAAGCGATGATCAGCGCTTTTCGCTGAAGGCGCGGATCGTCGCGGCGTTTGCCGTCGCCAAAGTGTGCATCGACGCGCGCGCGCGCGGTCTTGATGAAATCGCAGCTGCCGGTAAAGGCAAGACGGCTGGAGATACAATTAGATTGAATGGTCATTGCCACGCGCCCCCCCAGCGCTGTGTCACAGAAACGGTAATCGCCTCCGTACAGAACCGTGCCCAGGACTGTACAGTCCTTAATCCTTACGTAAAGTGACACATTCGAAGGAAATGCGCTGTTCCCATTCCGGCAATAATGGGGCCAATCTTGGGTTGCTTTATTACAATTAAGCCGTTTTTTTCTGCCGATTCCGCCAATCTTTGATTGCGGTAAGCGTTTCCGCTGCCGCTGCGGCAATTCGGGGGGCGAGCGCGACCAGTTGCCCGTGTTCGGTGGCGCTGACTTCAAGGGTCCTTGCCAGGTCGCTGAGTCGGGGTGCGCCGAACTGCGCTGCCAAACCTTTCAGAGCATGACCGGTGCGTTTCGCACCTGCGAGATCGTCGTTGGCGCTGGCTGCTGTAATGGCCGACGAATAGGCGCCGATGTTCTCGACCAGACTGTCCAATAGCGATGCGACGACTTTGGCGTCGACGCTGCCCGTGACAGATTCCAGATAAACCGTATCGAGGACAGGAAGCGAGGCCGGCGCACTGGCTTGCCGCGCCACCTCCTCGAAGTTTTCGCCGGCGCTTCCGTCGTCGCCCGGTTGTCCGGCCGTCAAACGTTCCATTTCTTTCGTTAGCTGATACCAATCCACCGGCTTGGTGATGACGCTATTGGCGCCGGCCGTCAGGTACTCGCTATGATGCTCGCGCATGGCATCGGCCGTGAGTGCAATGATCGGCACGCGCACGGCCTTTCATCGATTACGCTTCCCGACATTGCGATCGCCGCGCCGGACGCGACTGCTGAAAATCGGAACGCGGAGCGCTTACAAGAACGCGTTGAGCGTGACGTCGAACGCGCCATGGAGCGCAATGCGAAGTTCGCGGGAAATATTGAAGAACGCGTCGCGGCAAAACTGAACCGTCTCCAGGACCTGCCAGGTTTGCAGCGTGTCTCCGATAATTCAACGCAAGAGACACGCGCTGTCGCGGCATTCGACTCTGTCGGTTTTTCCACCAGCGGCATATTGCGGATCACCATCGGCGCCACGCGGTCGGTGATGGTGGAGGGCCGCCCCGAAGACGTCAAAGCAATCAAGACTGAAGTACGGGACAACACGCTCTATATCGATAGCGGCGATTACGGTTTTGATCGCCATCGCTCAGGTCCCGTGACAGTGCACGTGACGATGCCCAGCCTGAAAGGCGTCAACTTCTCGGGCTCCGGGAAGCTTTATATGGCCGGCCTTAAGGGCGGGAAGACCGACGTAAAACTCTCCGGCAGTGGCAACATTGAAGCCAGCGGCGCGCTCGACGAACTGGCGCTGAAAATCAGCGGATCGGGTAATGCCAACATCCCCGACCTGATCATCGGTGATGCCGAAGTCAATCTGAGCGGCTCGGGCAATGTAACGCTTCAGCCGCGCAAGAACTTAAATGTGAGTATCAGCGGTTCGGGCAACGTGCGCTACGTTGGCAATCCGGCGCATGTGGATGTGTCTGTCAGCGGCTCGGGCTCTGTACGTCGCCGCGATGAGACCTAATCTTACGGCGCCGGCGAGGACAAGGGCTTATCGGCCTCGATGATATAGGTCACGATGCCCTTGAAGGCTTGAGGTCCGCCGCTGACCGCGCTGTGGGGTCTGGCGGAAGGGATGAGATACGACTCACCTGGTCCCAGCGTCCGGTCGCCTTCATCCTTCACCGAGAGTGTGAGCATGCCGGAAATGACATAGCCGGTTTCCACACCCGGATGGGTGTGCATGGGCAGCTTCGCGCCCACGTCCATATCGACCTGGGACATGACGACAACGTATTTGCCGCCGGGCACGGTCGTTTTTTGCAATTCATTGCGGCGCACGCCATTGGGTAGCGCATCGGCGGCGAAGGCCGCGGCGGAGAGGTTCACGGCAAACAGCGCCGCGCAGATCGCCGTATATTTTGCGAGCTTGTTGAACATGATGCTCCCTTCCGTGAGTTGCATTGAGATTTGTCGTCACGATAACGCGCAAATCCAGGGTTGGTTCCCGCTTAAGTTTGCTTCAATCGTGCTTTGAGCTGCGTGGCCGCGGCCGTATAGCCGCCATCGCCGCCGTCAACGAAGTGGACATGTTTGTCGTCGGTGGCCGAAGTCACAAGGCAGGTCATGACCGCATGATCGGAGATATGCATGCCATATTGCAGCTCGCCCCGTGTGCGCCGGGTTTGCAGATAGTCGCGGATCACCTCGATACGGTCGGCGGGGCAATCGAAAACGAGGGCTAGGTTTTGCCCCGCGCGGGCGAAGTCAACCGCACCGCGCAAGACATCGCGGCGGTATTGTTCGGCGCTGAATTTGCCCAGGCGCAGTTTATATTTGACGAAGATGTAAGCGACGAAAGTCTCCAGGCCGACCAATATCGTCGACAAGGCCAATGACTTATTGCGCTTGCGCGCCTTGGCTTCGCGGATCAAGCCCTTGGGCGGCCAGCGTGCTTGCAGGCTTTCAAGCGAGGCGGCGTTCAAAGCCGGCACGCCCGCGAGCTTGGTCAGCTCCATATGCAGCGCGCCGTGATCGGGTCCACGCATCACCAGAGCCACCATTTTGCCCCGCGCCGACTGCAAGGGTGTCCAGCGGCACGACAACCCGGTGAGATCGGGCGGCGTGCCGTCGTCATCGGCATCGCCGATCATGGCGAGTGCAGCCAGGCTATCGTCGCCGCGGCCTTTGACGGCGGATTCCATAAGGTCGATGCCGTCGCCAAGAAACACCGCGTAGGCGCTGCTGGGTGCCGGCTGGTATCGGGCCACGAGCACTTCTTTGCCGCGTTTTGTGATGGCTGTGAGAGGTGCGATACCGACGCGGAGATCGAGTTTAAATTCTTGCGCGGCAAATCGCCGCACTTGCGCCAAGGATCGGCGCGCGGCCTCGGCATGTTGTGGGGGCACCAGCGCCACGGCGCCGTCGCCGCCGAACTGATAGGGGATTCCGCCGCACAAGTTATTGAGCGCCGCGATCATCGCAGCGGCGGCAAAGTTCACGTCGGAATGCTGGCCGGTCTCAACCGCTGCTGTGGACCCTTTGATGTCCGATACTGCGAGATACCAATCTTCCGGCACAGCCGCATAATGGCGGCTGTCGAAAACCTGACCCGGCTCGCGCATGGGCGCCAACGTGTCATAAAAGCTTGGCGTGTGATCGACAGTCATGCGGCGGTTATACTCATGCTTTTTTACGCTTGCCTTTTTTACGCCATCTCGCCGGTTTTAGATTAAAACGAAACTTTGGACCTGTGCTGGAATAACAAGTTAGTGGCAAGCTTACGGTATTCGCTCTCGGCTGTCATGGCAGCCGCCTTTTTGGCGGGTGCGCCTGTCTGCGTGCATGCGGCGGATGACGATGCGATGCTGACGGCCTTGCGCGCGGTCGAGGACCGCTGGGCCGAAATCCGTTTTGAAATGAAGGCTAGCAAGGCTGAAAAGATTGCCGCCAGCGAAGTTGTCATCGCTCAGGCGACACAGGTTGTTGCAGCTTACCCCGGCCGCGCGGAGCCGATCATCTGGCAGGCGATGGCTATGCTTGGCGAAGCCGATATCCGTCACGATACTGTGGCTATTGGCATAGCCAAGGATGCGCGGCGCTTGTTGGAACAAGCTGAGGCCATCGATGTGAAGGCGTTCGACGGCATGATCCAGACCATGCTCGGCATGCTCTACTTCGAAATGCCGGGCTGGCCCATCGGCTTTGGCGACAAAAAACGCGCCGAGGACTATCTCAAACAGGCGCTGGCGATCGATCCCGCCAATACCGACAACAATTATTTCTACGGCGATTTTTTATCGCGCACGGGAAGGGCCGCAACCGCGTTGCCGTATCTGGAACGGGCAGCGCAAATGACAATCCGTCCCGGCTACGAGCGTACGGATAAAGGCCGCCTGGCCGAAGTTCAGGAATCGCTGACGGCGGCGCGCTTGGCGGTTTCGCGCAAGGCACGATAGCGCAACAAAAGTTTGTCGAAGCTGGACCAAAGCATCGTTTCAATCTCGGGTTTTTTCTCAAGGCGGCTCAGCAACAGGCCAGCGGCTTCCAGTGTCGATAATCCGTCGCGGCGCGGTTCTTTGCGCAAGCGGCCATAGCGCGAAGGATGGCGCGGGTTGAGCGCGACGCGCTGGGCTTTCAGCATCCACGGATTGCGCCACCACAACGCCTTGGCCTGACTCCAGGTGCCGTCCAAGAGAATGATGCCTTCGATATCGGCGAGGGCTGCGTCTTGATCGGGCATGGCCGCGCCTTTGCGCGTCAGCGCCACGATCTCGCGGGTTGGCATCAGGTCTTTGGCTTTGACGGAGCCGAGATACAAAATCGCCCAGTTTTTGGGATCAGCCGCGCGGCCCAGAGCTTTGCCGAGGCTCGGCCACGACAGGCCAACTTTCACGGCAGCGTTTTTGAAATGCAGCGCGGCAAGGCGCGCGGTGCCGAGATCGACATCCTGCTCTTGCGGATGCTGCAGGATCAGAAGCGAGATTTTGTTGGCGATGGGATTTTCGATCTGCGCGATATCGGCGCAGACGCAAAACGCCGCGCTTTTCTGGCAGCGCGGGCAAGGAGCTTCAGCGGCGGATGTCACGTCGGTCATGTCAGGGGCATAAGCTCTCTTGTGCCCCGCTGCAACAGCGCTGGCGGAAGTCAGTGCGCGCTGGGGGCTTCGCCGTTGATGCGTTCGGCGAAGGTGCGCAAGACCGTTTCGCGCGCGTCGTCATCGGCGGCGGACTTGTACATGGCGCGGCATTCGCGGGCGCTCGAGATCGGTCAGACGGGCGCTTTCGCAAACCCGCGTTGCGTTGCTCGAGGCATTATCGGCAAAAGCGGGGAGGGACGCGACACTCATGACCAGGGCGGTCACTAACACTGAAAACACACGCACGATGAACAGTCCTTAGATACCAAAAACAGAAGGTAGGCTTTAGATGGGGCGTTTTTATTGCATTGCAATATAGACGTCAACCGCCAACCGTTTTTGTTACCGTTTTCCCTGCCCATTCAGCAGGTTAGACGGAGAATATTGATCGGTCAAAAGGCGCGTATCGTCGGGCCAGTCCTGTTTGGTTTGGATCATCTCGACGACCTCCACGGCATGCATGCCGCGTTTTACCATTGCGGGTTCCAGCGCTATGGCGTTGGTGTCGATGGTTCTACGGGACGTGAGTTCGCCGTTTTGAGCCCAGATCACGCGGTTGGCGGCTTTGAGGTTATAGAAATTACCGAACACCGAAGCGTAAGTGGCGGACTCATAAGGGTAGAGCCCACTGCTGGAGAAGGTGTTGGCCGCGATGACCGCACCCGGCGTCATGATGCTTTTGACCTCCTTCAAAAACTCCTGGGTCAGCAAGTGTTCCGGAATGTAGTCGTCTTCGAAGGCGTCCAGCATGACGAGGTCATATTGGGGGCCGTCTTTCATGGCCTTCTTCACGAACACGCGGCCGTCTTCCGTATGAACGGCGATCTTGGGGTCTTCTTTGAAGTCG
>CAITZE010000479.1 GCA_903896775.1 uncultured bacterium | reverse complement strand
TCTTTTTGGCGGCCATGTTCGGCTCCCTCGAGGTGAATTTCGTGCCGTTAATTTACGCCCATACGCCAGGCTTTCGGTGTGAAATAACGTAATCTCCGTTACATTTTTCTCACCGAAAGCCGGAACTTTTGGGCATATCGTTCACACCGCTGGTTTAACCGTTGCGAGGATCACGGCGTTGAAGGCTATAAAAACCTGGCTGCCCTCACGGTGTGCGCCCATGCCCAATTTATCGCCGTCAACTGCGGCCTCGATCAACGCGAGCAACCCTGGACGGTCGTTATTCGCGGGAAACGAGCGCGCCACGAAATCGGCGGCTTCGTAAGGCACGCGGTAATAGGTTTCCGTTGGTGCGGGCAGGTCGCGAGCGGCGAAGAGACTCTTCAACATACCCAGGGTGCGAAATTCTACCGTCGAAGGATCGCGGAAGCGCTCCATTTCGTTGAAGGCTTGCGCCTTCGCCGGATCATCGGATGCAAAGCCATCGCACACGAGAATTTGTCCACTGGGACGGCAGACGCGCACCATCTCTGCAAAGACACGAGCTGGCGACATGAAGTGATGGAATGCAAAACGGCAGGTGACGATATCAAACATGCCGTCGGCGAAGGGCAAAGCTTCGGCGTTACCGCTATGCCACACGATGTTCGTGGCTTTCTCACGGTCTGCCAGCGCACGGGCCTGATCCAACATTGCGGGCGTAGCATCAAACCCGTGTGCCTGTTTTACAGTCCGCGCAAAAGCCATGACGATGCTGCCGGGACCACAGGCGACATCGAGCGAGATATCTGAAGATCTCGGTGCAGCAGCGGCAACGAGCGCGGCCAGTTCGGCTTTGTTGTGCAGTTCGACGGCAGCCGCGAAATCGGCGGCTTGGGCGGTGAATTGATACGCGATCTCGGCCGCATGGGTGGCGGCCTCTTTAGTCTCGGCAGACATGGGAAATACTCCGGAGCTTTTTTAAGAAAATGCAGACGCGCGAATACCGGACCTCGTAAGGCCCGGTTAGCTAAGTCGCAGTCTCCGGATCGTTTGCATGAACGAGGATATAGCGCTAACCGCCAATGAGCGCCAGATACTCTTGTTCGGTCACAACTTTGATGCCAAGTGCTTCGGCTTCCTTGAGTTTTGAACCTGCGCCGGGGCCCGCAACCACAAGATCGGTTTTCTTGGACACAGAGCCGGCCACCTTCGCGCCGAGAGACTGCGCCCTGGCTTTGGCTTCCCCGCGGCTCATGACTTCGAGCGTGCCGGTGAAGACGACGATTTTGCCGGCAATGGGCGAGGCCGAGGTATCCGGGGCCAAGAAATCTTCGACCGTGAGTTCTTTGGATAATGCTTCAAGAATGTCGCGGTTATGTTTCTCGGCGAAAAATTCCACCAAATCGTCAGCCACGGACTCGCCGATCTGCTCGATATTGTTGAGATCCTGATACGCCCCGGACTCTTTGTCCTTGGCCGCGATCATAGCTTTGCGCCAGGCACTGAACGACCCGTAAGCCTGAGCCATAAGCCGCGCAGTGGCTTGGCCAACCTGGCGGATGCCGAGCGCATAGATGAATCGCTCCAGGCTGATCGTGCGGCGGCGGTCAATGGCGGCGAATAGATTGTCGATGGATTTTTCCGCCCACCCTTCGCGGCCCTCAAGCTTTGTGCGTCCGCCGCGCTTCTCCAGCGTAAAAAGGTCTGCCGGGCTTTCGATAAGCTGGTCAGTGAAAAATGCCTCGATATTCTTTTCGCCAAAGCCTTCGATATCGAAAGCGTTGCGTGAGACAAAATGTTTCAGGCGTTCCACCGCTTGGGCAGGGCAGATTAGGCCGCCCGTACAACGGCGGGCGACTTCACCGTCTTCGCGCACCGCATGACTGCCGCAGGCCGGGCACTTCGTCGGAAAGCGGTAAGGCTTGCTGTCCCTGGGACGCTTGGCGGTCAGCACTTCCACGACTTGCGGAATCACATCGCCGGCGCGTTGAATGATGACATGATCGCCAACGCGGATATCTTTGCGTGCGATTTCGTCCTCATTGTGGAGCGTGGCATTGCTCACCACGACGCCGCCAACGTTGACCGGTTTCAAACGCGCTACCGGCGTAAGAGTGCCCGTGCGCCCCACTTGTATATCGATATTCTCCAGCACCGTCTCGGCGCGTTCGGCGGAATATTTATGCGCTGTGGCCCAGCGCGGTGCGCGGCTCACGAAACCTAAGCGCTTTTGCAGATCGAGGCGGTTGACCTTGTAGACCATGCCGTCGATGTCATAGGGCAAGCCGGCGCGGTCCTCGCCAAGCTTGTTGTATTCCTTCAGCATGGCTTCAACGGATTTGACCAGCTTCGTGCGCGAATTGATCGGGAAGCCCCAGGCTTTAAGAGACTGCAGAAAATCCCACTGCGTTTTCCATTCCATGCCCTGTACTTCGCCCCAACCATAGGTGAAGGCTTTTAAAGGGCGCTCGGCGGTGATGGCGGGATCAAGCTGACGCAGAGAGCCCGCCGCCGCGTTACGGGGGTTGGCAAAAACTTTGCCGCCCTTGGCTTCTTGTGCGGCGTTGAGACCTGCGAAATCCGACTTGGTCATGTAAACCTCGCCGCGAATCTCGATGACCTTCGGCACATCACCCATGAGAAAGTCGGGCAGGGATTTGATGGTGCGAATATTGGCGGTGATATCTTCACCTTCGCTGCCGTCGCCGCGCGTAGCAGCGACTGCCAAGCGACCTTTCTCATACCGGGCCGAAAACGAGAGGCCATCGATTTTGGGCTCGGCGGTCATCTCAATCGCCTGGTCGGCATCCATATCGAGAAAGCGCCGGATGCGATCAACAAACGCTGCTACGTCTTCATCGCTGAAGGCGTTGCCAAGAGACAGCATCGGTACGCTGTGCTGAACCTTCTTGAAGCCCGTCGCGGGCGCAGAGCCAACTTTCTTTGACGGACTATCCGAGCGCTTCAGTTCGGGGAAGCGTGCTTCAATGGCATCGTTGCGCTTACGTAAAGCGTCGTAAGTAGCGTCGCTGATCGTCGGTGCGTCATCGCGGTGATAAGCAGAATCGTGAAGCGCGATTTCAGTCGCCAGAACTTTCAATTCCGATGCGGCTTGCTTCTCGGTGAGATCAGCAACAGCAACTTTCCGCAATGTCACGCCAAAGTCCTCACGACAGCGGCCCACTCAACAAGCTATCCGCCGCTGCCCTGGCTTCGTCGGTGATCTTTTCACCGGCCAGCATACGCGCGATTTCCTCGCGGCGGGCGGCTGTGGTGAGATGTTCGACTTTGGTGGTGGTTTGCCCAGCGCGGGTGGCTTTGCTCACGCGCCAGTGATTGTCGCCGCGTGCTGCAACTTGCGGCGCATGTGTAACAACAATGACCTGTACGTTTTTGGCGAGACGCGAAAGCCGTTCGCCAACTGCATTGGCCGTCGCGCCGCTAATACCGGCATCGACTTCGTCGAAGATCAGCGCAGCGCGCTCTTGCGATCCCGCCAGCACGACTTTCAATGCCAGCATGAAACGCGCGAGTTCACCGCCTGAGGCGATTTTATCCAAGGGACCCGGCGGCAAACCAGGATTGGTCGAAATCTCGAAAGTAACGCGATCCAATCCGGTTTCATTCCAGGCCGCTTCCGGCTTCGGTGAAACCACCGTGCGGAACGTCGCTTTATCCAATTTGAGAGGTGCCAGTTCCTTGGCGACCAATTTGTCCAGCATGCGCGCGGCTTCCTGGCGTGCCACACTCAACACTTGAGCAGTCTGATCAAACCCCATGCGGGCGGACCGCTCGGTGGCGGCCAGGCGCTTCACGTTTTCAGCGCCACCATCCACGGCGGCAAGGCGTGCTTTGAGCGTTTCCAGCACGCCAGCCAATTCATCAACGGTGCAGCTATGTTTGCGGGCGGCAGCCTTCAGCGCGAATAGGCGCTCCTCGGCGCGCTCCAAGGCAGCGGGATCGGCGTCGAAGTCGGCCCAGACGCGGTCCAACTCCCGCAAGGCTTCGCCGGCTTCGATAGCGGCACGGTCAAGAGCTTGGCAAAGAGTATCGAGCCGTCCACCGGCTTGGCCGGATACGCGGTTGATGCGCGTCAGAGCGCCGCGCAAGGCGGCCTCGACATCGGTATTCTCCGAGATCACTGCCCGCGCTTCGGTCATGGCTTTCATGATTTGCTCGCCGTGGCGCAAGACTGCGCGGGTACCCGCAAGCTCGGTTTCTTCTCCGAGTTTCGGCGCAAGTGTGGAAAGTTCAGTGACGTGGTGGCGTAAGGACTCTTCTTCGGCAAGCGCGCTGGAAAGAGTGTCTTGAGCTGTTTTGAGTGCGGCAGCGGCTTTACGCCAGGTCTCCCATGCGCTTGCGCAGGCAGCGTCCGCTCCGTCGCGGGACTTTACGCGGCGATAAGCATCGAGGGCGGCGATATGTGTCGTCGGATCCAGGAGGCCGTGGGTCTCGAATTGGCCATGCACTTCGACCAACAGTGCGCCCACGTCGCGCAGTAAACCGACGCTGACGGGCTGATCATTGATAAACGCCCGGCTGCGACCATCGGCGCCGACAACACGGCGCAATACGATTTCATCTTCCAGCGCGATATCTTGAGCGGCGAGTAATACAAAGGCCGGGTGTTTACGAGCCAACTCAAAGGAAGCCGTGACGGTGAGTTTGTCGGCGCCGCTGCGGATCAAGCTGGCATCCGCGCGCCCGCCCAAAGCGAGACCCAATGAATCGAGCACAATGGATTTTCCGGCGCCGGTTTCGCCAGTGAGCACACATAGGCCCGCCGCGAAATCCACATCCAGCTTATCGACGATGACAACATCGCGGATAGAAAGATGTGTCAGCATGTCACCCTCAGTCGACCCTCACGAAATAACCCGTAGGCCATTATGCTTGAGGCTTACTTGTTATCGCCGGGTACTTTGACGGGGAAATCAGGTTCCACGCCAGAATTGTTATTCAAAGGATCCACGGGCACCGGCGGTTTGGAAAGCTTGTTGATTTCCTCACCCGATTTTGAACCCCGTGTTGCGAAGTTTGGACCGCTGTTGGGCGCTATCGGCGCAAGCGTGTCTTTCGGCGTCGAAGATGCCAGACGGTGCTCAACACCTTGCTCCAGGGAATAGGAGTCCTTGTACCATTCGCTAGACGGGAAGTTGTAGCCGAGCACGGCTGCCGACTTGCGGGCTTCGTCGTACAATCCGAGGGCCGTATAGGCTTCTGTTAAGCGATGCAGCGCTTCGGGAACGTGGCTCGTAGAGCTATAGGTCTCCACTACAGTCTTGAAGCGATTGACCGCCGAAAGGTAATGGCGTGTGTTCAGATAGTAACGGCCGATATCCATTTCCTTGGCGGCCAAGTGATCACGCGTCAGATCGATTTTAAGGCGTGCATCACGGCCATAAGGCGTGTTGGGAAAGCGCGTCACCACGTCTTGCAGCGCGTCTAGCGCTTTGCGGGTCTCTTCCTGATCGCGTCTTACGTCGGCGATCTGTTCGTAATAAGCGAGCCCCTTCAGATAATAGGCGTAGGCGATGTCGCGGTTACCCGGATGCACGGCAATGAAGCGATCGAGACGCGTAACGGCTTCGTCATACTCATTGGCGTGATAATGCGCGTAAGCCGACATCAACTTCGCGGTCGTCGCCCAAACTGAATACGGATGCTGGCGCTCGACCTCATCGAAATACTTGGCCGCTTCTTGGTCGCGGCCTTCTTCCAGGTAAACGACAGCCTGGCTGTAAATCTCGTAAATCGACTGCTCTTTATAAGGCAGTTCCTTGTCCTTGTTGTTGCAGCCAGCGAGTCCGATCACGGCAACGATCGCGAACAAGGGCATCGCCAAGCGGCGCAAGGAGAAGGGGGTCGGGGTCAGGCGCAGGCCCATGATGTGTTTTCAGTCACTGTTTTTAGGCGAAGAAATGAAGGCGGCCCCACCAACGATGCCGGGCCGGCCAATGGGCGCGCAGTATATCACCGGAAAGCGCCGTGTCACGCTACCGCGAGAGGCGAAAAGCGGGCCGGTTTCAAGCTGTTAGGTTAGCTCAGACTGAAGGAATTAGGCGCAGGCCACACGGCTGGGCATGTCCACCCAAGACGCGACCTCGGGCATGTCCTGCCACATATCGACCATTTCCCAGCATGAACGGTCAGCGTAGACCTGACGCATCAAGCGCGCTGTATCGGCATGGCTGGAGCACCGCCCGGTAAAGTGGGCGATGATGGGATGGCCGGCGAGGTAAAGATCGCCGATGGCATCGAGCGCCTTGTGGCGGACGAATTCGTTATCATGGCGCAGACCTTCGTCGTTCAGCACGCGATTGCCATCCACGACGATGGCGTTGCTGAGGCTGCCGCCGCGCGCCAAGCCGGCTTCGCGCAGCGCGGTGACATCGGACAACAAGCCGAACGTGCGCGCGCGGCTTAGCTGGTCGCGGAAAGTGTCGGGATCTACCGTAAAGGAACAGGTCTGCCGGCCGATGGCCGAAGCGCGGAAGTCGATATGGAAATCGACTCGCAGGCCGTCATGCCAGGGGGCCAAGGCCACAAATTTGTTGCCGTTAGCATAAGAATGCGACTTGAGAATACGTAAAGCGCGGCGCGGAACATCTTGCTCTACGACGCCGGCACACTCGATCAGAAAGATAAACGGCTCTGCGCTGCCGTCCATGGCCGGAACTTCGGGGCCATTGAGTTCGACCACAACGTTATCAACTTCCATGCCGTAAAAGGCCGACATCAAATGCTCGACGGTGGCTACGCTGATACCGTTGCCGTCGGCCAAGACTGTGCACATGCGGGAGTCCGCGACACGATCCCAATTTGCTTTAATTGTTGCGCCGCCGCCGATTAAATCGATGCGCTTAAACACAACCCCGGTGTTCGGCGCTGCGGGATGAAGCTTCATCGCAACGCGCACGCCGCTATGCAAGCCAACACCGGTACATCCTATGGATGTCTTCAGCGTCTTTTGAAATATCGGTCTGCGGGATTCTACGGGAGTGGAATTACCAACGGGTGCGC
>CAITZE010000478.1 GCA_903896775.1 uncultured bacterium | reverse complement strand
TGCCCGAAATTCTCTCCACCGAAGATAAGCTCGGTATCTTGGATGCGCTTATGGCCGCTGGTGTGACGGATTTTCAGGTCACGACTTTTGTAAACCCTGCACTCATACCGCAGGTGGCCGACGCCGAGATTGTATACAGTGAAGCCGCGAAACGCGGACTTACACCAAATGCCCTTGTCGCGAACTTGCGCGGGTTCGAGCGCGCGATGGCGGCGGGTGTCACGTCGATAGACGCCGTGCTTTCAGTCAGCAGCGCCTACAACGCGAAGAATGTTAACCGCACGGTACTGGAAAGCGCCAATGAAGTGATGTTGATGTTGAGCCGCGCAGCTCACGCGGGATGCACCGTCGGCGTGAGCATGGCCAATTGCTTTCATTGTTTTACAGAGGGTGCGATCGATCCCGAGATTGTATTAGCGCTCGTGCGAGGCTTTCACGACGCCGGAGCCCGCATGGTGTGGATTTCCGACACCACCGGATATGCCATGCCTGATGCTGTTGCGAAATTGGCCGAAGATTGCGCCCATATTGGCGTCGAAGTCGGACTTCATCTCCATGACACGCAAGGCCGCGCTGCAGACAACGCCTTGGCTGGCTACAAAGTGGGCGTGCGGCGTTTCGATGCTGTGTTGAGCGGCTTGGGTGGCTCGCCGTTCACACCGGGCGTCGGCGGCAACCTGTCACTGGAAACAGCGCAAACAATCTTCACTGCTGCAGGCATAGACACCGGCATTGATCTTGCAAAACTCGGGCTTGCGCGCGACAAGCTCTCTGCTGGCCTCGCGTCGGCGCAAAAAACTGGAGCAGCTTGATGCCCGAATATTTTAAGCAAGAAACTTTCGAGACTATTCTGTGCTCGCAGCCCGCAGACTATGTTCTGCTGGTCACCCTAAACCGCCCCGATGCCGGCAACGCCCTTAACACAAAAATGGGCGAAGAGTTGCGTGATCTGTTTGTGCACTACACCACCCACACAACTCCGCTGCGCTGTGTAGTGATTACGGGCGGCAACGGTAAGATTTTTTGCGGTGGTGCCGATCTCAAACAACGCAATGGCATGAGCAACGATGCGTGGCTCGCACAACACCGCATTATGGAACAAGCCTATTGGGCCATGATCGAGTTTCCCTTGCCGCTGATCTCGGCGGTCAACGGCCATGCCTTCGGCGCCGGACTGGAAATGATCCTCGCTACTGACTTTGCTTACGGCGTTGCCGCAGCCAAGTTCGCACTGCCGGAGACCAAACTTGGCATCATGCCAGGCAGCGGCGGCACCCAGACCCTGACGCGCGCGGTGGGCGAGCGCAGGGCCAAGGAAGTGATCTTGACCGGCAAGCCCTTTACCGCCGATGAGGCTTTGGCCTGGGGCGTCCTCAATCGAATCTCCGCGCCGGAGACCTTGCTGGCAGAATGCCTGGAGACGGCTTCGGCCATCGCCGCTAATGGACCTATCGCGGTTCGCCAGGCCAAAAAGGCCATTCATCACGGTTTGCAGACCGACCTCACCCGTGGGCTTTGGTTAGAGGTCGAGGCCTATAACCGCCTGGTGTTCACCGAAGATCGGCATGAAGGCGTGCAAGCCTTCAACGAAAAGCGGACGCCGAAATTCCTAGGGCGCTAACGTCTCAACATTCCCAAATGTTCTTGTTTTGTTCTTGTGACCGATCTAAGTTGCGGTCATGGCAAACACGCCCGGCAAACGGCCCCCCAATCCTAATCCCCGTGGCGAGGACCGCTATCTCGGTGGCGCGCTAGAAGGCACTATCGGCGTGCACCCGGAAGGCCGGCGCGGCCGAGGGGCCGTTAGCAACGCTTCCGGACGCTATGAGACTACCGGACGCGTGCCTCTCGACGATGGCTGGGACAATCTGGACGAGCCGCCCCCGCCCCTCAAAACCCAGATGATCAGGGATTCCACCCGGACCATCATCGCCCGCAATACCTCGCCCGATATCGGTTTTGACCGCTCGATCAATCCCTACCGAGGGTGCGAGCACGGCTGCACCTATTGTTTCGCAAGGCCCACCCATACCTATCTCGGTATGTCCGCCGGGCTCGATTTTGAAAGCAAGATTTTCTACAAGCCCGACGCCGCCATGTTGTTGGAAAAAGAGTTACGCGCGCCAAATTACAAATGCCGGACCATGGCGATGGGAACCAATACCGATCCTTATCAGCCGGCCGAACGTCATTACAAAATCACGCGCTCAATTCTTGAAGTCCTGCAACGCTTCAAGCATCCGATCGGCTTCGTCACCAAGTCGGCATTAATCACGCGCGATATCGACATCCTTGCGCCCATGGCGGCAGAGAGTTTGGCAAAGGCCGCGCTGTCGGTGACGTCGCTTGACCCTCACCTTGCCCGCAAGATGGAGCCGCGCGCGTCGACACCCGCGCGCCGCATTGAGGCCTTGAAGCAAATGAGCGCCGCGGGTATTCCGACAACAGTGATGTTTGCGCCTTTAATTCCGGGCCTTAACGATCATGAACTTGAATCGGTGTTGCAGGCCGCTAAGGATGCTGGCGTCACATCGGCCGGCTATGTGATGCTGCGCTTACCCTTAGAGGTCAAGGATCTCTTCCAAGAGTGGTTGGCAGCCGAGGTTCCCGAACGCGCATCGCGCGTGATGAGTCTGATCCGCTCGACGCGCAACGGTAAGGATTACGATTCAAAGTGGGGCGAGCGGCAGGTCGGCAACGGACCGATAGCGGACGCCGCTGCTGCGCGCTTCCAGTTGGCGTGTAAGCGTCTCGGTTTCAACGAAGACCGCAAGCGACTGGATACCACCAAATTCCATCCGCCACCGCAAGCCGGCGATCAACTCGCTTTGTTTTGAATTTTAAATTTGGTTTTGACGAAAAAAAACCGGGCGGTTCCCGTAATGAAACCGCCCGGCCTCCCCCTCCGGCGGGTGTCGCGCCGGCAACTTTCGCGGCCGAAACCGCATGTCTGGAAATAGCTTACGCAGGAGGCCCAAGCCGAGTGAAGGCCGATCAGGCGCGCACTCGTGCACGCGCAGCTTTTCCAAAAGACTGTTGCAAAAATGGCCCGAACTTTTGTGTGCGGCGCGTAAGAAATTGTGCGCTGCACAATGGCAAAATGAACCC
>CAITZE010000477.1 GCA_903896775.1 uncultured bacterium | reverse complement strand
GCTCGTCATTGCGGCAGTCCTTAGCTATGTGCTCGCAGGCGCGCTGGTGAGTATCGGCCTCGATCCGCGCGGCGGATTAGTCTCGACCTACGTCCAGCGCAATACGCTGGTGGTCGGCTTTGCCATGGGCTTTGCGGTGATCCCGATCATCTACACGATTTCCGAAGACGCCTTGAATACGGTGCCCGAGCATTTGCGCGCGGCGTCGCTCGCTTGCGGCGCGACGCCGTGGCAGACAGCCATAAACGTCATCGTGCCCACGGCCATGAGCGGCATCTTCTCGGCCATCATGGTCGGCATGGGCCGCGCGGTGGGTGAGACCATGATCGTGGTCATGGCGGCGGGCAATACGCCGGTGATGGAATGGAACATCTTTAACGGCCTTAGGGCGCTGTCGGCCAATATCGCGGTGGAGCTGTCGGAAGCGGTGCGTGATTCGACGCTGTTCCGCATGTTGTTCCTCGCGGCGCTGACGCTCTTCGTGATCACCTTTATCGTTAATACTTTCGCGGAAATGGTGCGGCAGAAGTTCCGCAAACGCACTGCTCAACTCTAGACAGCTCAACTTTAAACGGCCCACCTTAAAAACGGCTCGAATGTAGTATGATGAGCGCCATGACAGAAACCGTCGCTGTTCCCGCCGAAGCTGTTCCCATGTCCAAGGGCACGGGGCGGCGCACCGATATGCGCAGCCGTGGCGAACCGGCGCTGTGGAGCTTAGGCGGCGCATTGGCCATCGGCATCTGCATGATCCTGGGCTTCCTGGCCCTGGTGTTCTCGAACGGCATCGTGACCTTCATTCCGAAACCGCTTACGGTTGTCACCGCCATCGACGGCACCGTCACCGCGGGCGAGCCTTTCCGCAGCGAACTCTACAAGCCGACACCGGAAGAACTCGCGACCTTGACGCCCGAGTGGCAGACCAAAGTGAAAGCCGCCAACGGCTACGCCAACCGTACGCTCTACCGCATGGGCAATTTCGACATCTACGGCGAAGACTTCCGCTGGGTGCCCGATTTCGCCGTCGCCAAATTCGAGCAGCCGAAGAACCTTCTGTACATCGAGCGTATGGAATGGGGCATTTTTATCGGTACCGTCAAAAGCTTCACCATCGACGGCGTGCAGCAGGCCTTCACCAGCCTCGACGATCCGAAGTTCGTGAAGGTGCATGACGACTCCCGCAAGCGCGCCGACACCATCCGCGATATCGAACGCGGCGACATCGGCACGATCAATCATGCGCTGGAAGAAGAGCGCTTGGCCTTACGTAAGATCGAACTGAAGTCGGGCCGCAACAGCCCCGAATACAAAGCGGGTCAGGAACATCTCATGGCCGCCAGCGCCGAGCTTCAGAAGAAATATGAAACTCTGGCCGCTCAGGTTCAGAAGCTGCGTGAAGCCAACGCTGGTAACACGCTGACGCTGGCCGAGATCGGCGGCAAGGAAAAGACCATCGAGTTCTCCTTCCTGGTGCGCGCTTACCCCGCCAACGACATGAACTTCGGACAGAAGCTGAGCGTGTACTTCTCGCGCTGGTGGCCGGTCCACACCGAGATCGCCGCG
>CAITZE010000476.1 GCA_903896775.1 uncultured bacterium | reverse complement strand
GCGCTGGCGCGCGCGCTGGTTGCGAACCCATCGACGCTGCTTCTTGATGAACCGCTTGCCAATTTGGACGCCAAGCTGCGCGAATCCATGCGCGCTGAGATCAAGCGCGTGCAGCGCGAAACCGCGATCACCGCAGCGCATGTCACGCATGACCAGGTGGAGGCTCTGGTTCTGGCTGATCGGGTGGTGGTGATGAATCAGGGCGTCGTGATGGGTCAGGGCGATCCCCGTACGATGTATCAGCGGCCGCCAAACCTGTTTTGCGCGCGATTTCTCGGCGATCTCAACGAAATTCCGGTAACCGTCGCATCAGCGGCGCCAGGCAGGGCCACGCTCGAACTGGGGGATTGCCGCGTTGGCGTGGAGATGCCGCGCGGCATGTCCGACGGCGAGGCGATCCTTGGCGTGCGCCCGTCCGATACCAAGCTGGATGTCGCGGAGCAGGCGCCTGAGCGCGGCCCGGGTCTGACGCTGCCGGGCAAGATCAGTGATGTCGCGTTCCACGGGGACTTTCAACAGTTAACCGTTGAATTGCCGCAGGCGCGCGTGAAGGCATTCACCGGGCCAGGCGAGCGGTTTACGCTGGGCCAGCCGGTTTCACTGTTCATCGGCCACGCGGATGTGCTGGTGTTTCCCAAGCCGGGCGATGAGTCCAGTCAGGTGAAGTAATGATCGATGAGAAGAAGTTAATAGAAAATTGTCATCGTAGATCAGGCGGGGTCGGTCTATCAGCAGAAGGGGCGAGGATTGCTCCCCGCCCCGATCTTAATACCTCAACGAGGCATGAAGCTTATCCCGCCGCGATCTCGCGCGTGGCACGTACCGGCAGCTTAAGCGCCTTGCAAACCGCTGAAAGATTGTCATTGCTGGGCTGATTCACCCCGGACTCCCAATGCGCGACCGCAGAAGCGGAGACGCCGACGGCTTTTCCAACAGTGCTCAATGTCAGCCCTCTCGAGAGACGGGCGTCGCGTAAGACATTGCTCAGACTTTTCTTTTTCGCCATAACTACCTCAGAAATTGGTTGTGTTCGGCAGCAATCGACTACTGCACTGGGTTGATATGGCATTTAGGCTGCTAAATGCAAGCCTAATGATTGCACACTTTGATTCCGCGACGTAGCGGTATCGCCGCGATCGTAACGTCAATGATTTGGGCAGCAGCTCTGGCGAAGCAAAGATAAGGTTTATTTTGACTTCATAATTCCGATCAAGCGCCGCGTTATGATCGTAAAAAGGTCTCAAATTGCCTTCGAAAAGCACCACCGACGCTTAAAAGTCGCGCGGTGGTCTTAACTTCTCGTTTATGTCACTCTGCGCCCGGGACAGTCTGGGGGAGAGGAATGCTTATTCTCATATTTGGGATCTTGGTCTTTCTAGGTGTCCATACGCTCACGACATTCCGCGACATGCGGGCGAAGCTAACCGCGGGATTCGGGTTGGGAGGCTTCAGAGGACTTTTTTCGCTCGTGAGCGTTGCCGGTTTTGTGCTGATTGTTTGGGGATTTTCGCGCTATCGTGCCCAGGGACTCGCACCGATCTGGACGCCACCGATCTGGACCCGGCACCTGACGATTTCGCTGATGTGGGTCGCTTTTGTTGCATTGGCATGCGTTAATCCCGCACCCAGCCGCATCAGGGGGTGGCTACGTCATCCCATGCTTGTTGCGATCAAGATTTGGGCATTCGCACATTTGCTGGCAAACGGAGACGCTGGGGGCATGCTGCTGTTCCTGTCGTTTCTGGCCTGGGCGGTTTACGACCGCATAGCGGTCAAGCGGCGTGGAGATTTCGGCGCCGTGCGGGTAACGACATTCACCCGCGGCGACGCGCTGGCGATCGTCACGGGCACGCTGGGTTACGTGGTGATGATTTTTTTGCACCCCGTGCTTATTGGCGTGCGGGCAATACCGGGGTAAATGCCAGATGTGCTTTCGGGGAAGGACGAACATGAAAGTTGGGGATGTTTTTGAAGGACCTTCCAAGACGCTGACCGACGCTCATTTTCTGTTGTTTTCTGGAATTACCGGCGATGTGCACCCAAGCCATTACGACGTCGAATTCGCGAAAAAAACCCGCTTCGGCAAGCCGTTGGCGCATGGATTGCTGCTTTCGTCGCTGACCGCGCTGGGCGCCTCGTCGGCGCGCGAGCAGCTTGACGGGTTTGTGATCGTTGAACAGGGGTATCGGCATCTAAAGCCAGCCATGGTTGGCGACACCGTGCAGCCGCGGTTCGTGGTTGAAAAAATTTGGAACGAGGGGCAAAAATGTTTTACTCGATTCCAAACCGTGCTGTTGAACCAGCGAGGCGAGACGCTGCTTGAGGGATTTCACGTCTATCGCGTGATTGCGCCGATTGCAGATCCAAAAGTGCCAGACGATCGTCAAATCGTCACCGCGGGCCGGCAATGGTCTTCGCAATACACGTACGTGCCAGCATTGCGTGTGGGCAACACGATGTGGATTTCCGGCACGACAGGAACTGACGAGAGCGGCAAAATCACCGCACCCGGCGATATCGTGGAGCAGACCCGGCAAATTTTTCGAAAGTTCGAGGCGCTGCTGAGTTCGGTCGGCGGGTCGTGCAACGATATCGTGCAAACACATGACTTTTTCGTGACGACGGAAGGATATAAAGCCACGGCCGCCGTACGTCGCGAATTTTTTACAACTGCGAACCCCACTTCTTCCGGTGTTCTGGTCGCGGGATTGCTGCGAAAGGACGCGTTGATCGAAATTTCCGCAGTTGCGGTGCTGCGCGATGATTGATGCCGCCGGCGCACCCCCAGGACTGTTGAGCGGGGTAAAGGTCGTTGATCTCACAACCGTTGTTTACGGCCCTCTGACCACACAGGTTTTGGCGGATTACGGCGCCGAGGTGATCAAGATCGAATCCATCGAAGGCGATATTATGCGGCATGCCGGGTCGGCGGCCAAAAATGCGATGGGTCCGATCTTTCTGAATCTGAATCGGGGAAAGCGGTCTCTCGCCCTCAATCTGAAGACGCCGGAAGGTAAGGATATTCTGCGAAGCTTGCTGACGGAGTCCGACCTGTTTGTTCACAATATCCGCAGAGCCGCCATCGATCGGCTCGGCTTTTCCTACGAGGCGGTTGCGGCGTTTAATCCGCGCATTCTGTATTGTATGGCGACGGGCTTCTGGCAAGGCGGGCGCCGGGGTGACGCCGCGGCGATTGACGATGTGATTCAGTCCGCTGCCGGAATCGCCGCCCTTAACGCCGGCAGCGACGGAATTCCGCGGCTGGTTCAAAGCCTGCTGGCGGACAAGGTCGCGGCAATCAGCCTGGCCTGCGCGGTGCTCGCCGCACTGTACCGCCGCACTCAAACCGGGCTTGGCGGCACGGTTGATGTGCCGATGTATGAGACCGTTGCCTCGTTCACCTTGCTGGAACATTTGCAAGGCCGCACTTTCGATCCGCGCGAGGGAACGCTGGGCTATCACCGCGTCATGGGCGACGGCAGGCGGATCTACCGCGCCAAAGACGGATTTCTCTCGATGACCCCGTATAGCCGGGAGCATTGGGCGAATTTTTTTCGCGCGACGGGGCGCCCCCAGCTTGCCGG
>CAITZE010000475.1 GCA_903896775.1 uncultured bacterium | reverse complement strand
CGGCGCCGGCACGGAAACGCGCCCATTAGCATCAACCTTGTTAACGAACGTCCCGAAGAACGCTTTCATCGCCGAGCCACCCTCGAAGCCCGTTCCCCTGTGCCCCGCGTACCGCTCGTTCTGAGATTCCAATGACTTAGGAAAAACTACCGAGACCTGTAGCTGGACCGTAATGGTATCTCATGGGATTTTATGGGTGTCAATGGGATTTGCCCGTAAGCACTTGGGTTTACAGGCATATGTTCATTGTTTGTTCTCATTTTATAAGTACTTATCGACACCTTGGTTGTGAAATTTTGTTACTTAAAAGGCCTACAACGCGAGGGATTATTCACCGGTGCGACGGGCTGGAATGTTGGTTTTCGAATAGGGGTGGGTCAGAAAATTGCGCCAGATGGCCTGTAAGCCGGGTTCTGTCCCTGGGCAAAAGCCCAATGGATGACCATTCCTCTGGGATGCGCATCGCTGCGCACCTCGACGCGACCGACCCGGACGACGGTGCGGAAACCCACCTTTCGGCACAACCGAAGCTGCCCGAACGGCCGTCCCTATTTGGTCTTGCTCCAGGTGGGGTTTACCCTGCCGCTGCTGTTACCAGCCGCGCGGTGCGCTCTTACCGCACCTTTTCACCCTTACCAGCAAAAGCTGGCGGTTTGTTTTCTGTGGCACTTTCCCTGGGGTCGCCCCCGCCGGACGTTATCCGGCACCTTGCTTCCGTGGAGCCCGGACTTTCCTCCCTTTGCCGAAGCAAAGAGCAGTCATCCAGCCATCTGGCGCGGGCGCACAATGAGCGCGCCGCCTTTCGAGGTCAAGGACGGGAAGGTTGAAACGGGCGCTTCTTAGGTTGCGGCCCGCGCGGTTGAGAACCTCACCGCTACGGCGGCGATACGGCTGGCGGTCTCATTATCCAATTGTCCGTCCGCCAGATTTTGGCGGTAGCGCCCCTGGAAAGCGGCGATCACGTCCGTCACGGCTGAGTCCGGATCTAAGATATCGCTGCCGAGTTCCGGAGTGAGCGGCACGGCATACCCAATCTCGGAAAGCCGGCGGAGCGCCCCCGTCATATCAGTATGGCCTGGTAAGATGACCGTATCTTCGGGCCAAAGTCCGATCCCATGGCCCGACAGCACCTGCCAGGGAAATAATTCGCCAGGATCGGTTTTGCGGCCTGGTGCGACGTCGGAATGTCCCAGCACATTATGTGACGCAATGGCGTGACGCTCCATGATGCCTTTTGCGAGCGTAATGAGTGTCTCGATCTGCTTTTCGGGAAACGCGCGATATCCGTTTTCATGCCCCGGATTGACGATTTCAATACCGATCGAAGTGCTGTTGATATCGCGCACGCCGTGCCAGAACGAATGACCTGCATGCCAGGCGCGCATGTCTTCGGCAACGAGGCGATAGACCGCGCCGTCTTCATCTAAAACGTAATGAGCACTGACTTCGGCCTTAGGATCGCGCAAACGGTCTAGCGCCTTCTGGCACGATGTCATCCCGGTGTAGTGCACAACCAGGTGACGAACGCCGGTGCTTCCCTCGACCGTGCGGCGCGGCCCAAAGTTTGGAGACGGAAAGTTTTTAATCGCAAGTGTCATGGCGTGAAAACGAAGATCGCTTGAGAATGTTCGCGGCATCATATACCGACGCACATTCGCTCGCTTCAAATTTCGCGCTAAGCCACGCCGAGCGCTTGCGTTCGGTGCCTCGGTCTCACATAGGCGCTGAGTTTGGCGATGGCTTTCAATTCGATCTGGCGCACACGTTCGGCTGTCAGGCCATAGAGCGCGGCAAGTTTGCTTAAAGTCGCTGGGCGCTCGGTAAGATAGCGCTTCGTGACGATGTCTTTCTCTCGGCGGTCGAGTTGTGCGAGTGCAGCGCGCAAGATCGCCGCCCGATTGAGGCGTTCATTCTTAGCTGCGAGAACCTCCTCCGGATTTGGTGATAAGTCCGCCACCGTATCGCCAATGGTCTGTCCCTCACCACCGGAAACGGGTTGATGCAAGGACACATCGTTAGCAGACATCCGCTGATCCATGGCGGCGATGTCGCTGGTCGTTACCCGAAAGTGGTGTGCCAGTTTCTCGATCTCAGCCGCGCTCAAAGAGCGACTGCCGTCCGGATTAAGTGTGCGCTTCGCCCGGCGCAAATTGAAAAACAGGCGCGAGTTATTAGCACCGGTGCCGACTTTGAGCAGCGACCAGTTCTGCAAGACGTACTGCAGGATCGCAGCTTGGATCCACCAGCGGGCGTAAGTCGAAAAGCGGAAACCCTTTTCTGGCGTAAAGCGCTGCGCCGATTGCAGGAGGCCTATAGTACCTTCGCTCACGAGGTCATCTTTGGATATGCCGTAGCCGGCGTATTTCTGCGCGATCTTCGCGACGAGGCGGAGGTGGCTTCCGATCAAGGCATCGAAAGCGGTGCGTTCGCCATCGCCATACCAACGGCGTATCAACTCTCTTTCCTCAGCCTCGGTTAAGACCGGGTAGGCTTTGATGCGGGCGGAATAAGAACCGTAAAGATTTGCGATCATGGCTGCGACCTAGAAAACGTATCCGTAAACTCCGGCCTCAATCAGAGTCTTTCTAGGGCACAAAAGTGGACTATTTTAGTGCGAATTTGTGACAGATGGTAACGCCATGCCTTGATTCTGTTGCAATCAGCGTGAGTTGACGGCTTCTGACAATGGCTTAACCTACGTTGTCACACCGCATCCAGAATCGAGGGGGGATTCCATGACCGTCTATTCAGTGCCGTTGCGCGAGATGCGCTTTGTGTTGCACGACGTTTTCGGTGCGGCCGATAAACTAACGGCTTTGCCGGGCTATGCCGATGCCACCGCCGACCTTATGGACGCGGTGCTGGATGAGTGCGCCAAACTTTGCGAAGGCGTCCTGTTCCCGATCAATCAAAGCAGCGATCAGGAAGGGTGCACCTTTAAAGACGGCAAAGTCACGACGCCTAAAGGCTTCAAGGAAGCATTTAAGCAATACGCCGAAGGCGGCTGGTGTGGCCTGACGGCCAGCCCCGAATACGGTGGCCAAGGTTTGCCGGAGACGATCGATTACTTAGTCGGCGAAATGGTTGGCTCCGCCAATCTGTCGCTGGGGCTTTATCCCGGCCTGACCCAAGGTACAATTCTGGCACTCGCCGCTTTAGGCACGCCTGAGCAGAAAAGCTATTACCTTCCCAAACTTGTCAGCGGTGAGTGGCAAGGCACAATGTGTCTCACGGAATCTCATGCAGGCTCTGATTTGGGTTTGCTAAGGACGAAGGCTGTGCCCAGTGGCGACGGCACATATAGTGTCAGCGGAACTAAGATTTTCATTTCCGCCGGCGAACACGACATGACGGATAATCACGTTCATCTCGTACTCGCACGCCTACCCGATGCGCCGGAAGGCAGCCGTGGCATTTCTATGTTCCTGGTACCGAAGTTTCTGCCCAACGCGGATGGATCACTCGGTAAACGCAATGACGTTGCTGCCGGCTCCATCGAACATAAAATGGGCATGAAGGCTTCGGTGACCTGCGTGATGAATTTCGACGGCGCCACGGGGTGGTTGGTGGGCCAGCCGCACAAAGGCCTCGCCGGCATGTTCGTGATGATGAACAAAGAGCGCCTGTTCGTGGGCTCGCAAGGCATTAGCCAAGCCGAAGTCGCCTATCAGAGCGCGGTCGCTTACGCCAAGGATCGCCTGCAGGG
>CAITZE010000474.1 GCA_903896775.1 uncultured bacterium | reverse complement strand
CCTGGCTCATTTTGTCGGCGATGCCCGCCCTATGGCGGCAGCCGTGACCGAGGCTATGGGAGCGTCCGATTGGAGCTTGGCCCGCCATCATGCCCATGCTTTGAAGGGTGCAGCGTCATCTATTGGCGCGGTCAGGCTCGGTGAGTTGGCGGGGGAAGTTCAGGATTATCTCGATCAAGGCGACCCGGAAACGGCACAATTATTCGCGGGCGGCTTGGAAACAACGGCAGACGAATTCGCGCAAGCCGTGGCGCCACTCACCGCTAAAGCGTAAAGTCGGCGCATGGCGGACGAGCGCAAAATCTCCTATGACGATGTTAAAGTCCTCGTTGTCGAGGACGAAGCGCACACGCGCACGATGATCCGCAGCATGCTGCGCCAGATTGGTATCCATAAATCGACGGAAGCCGCCGACGGTAAGGCGGGCCTGACCGAAATCGCGCGTACCCGCCCGACGCTGGTGCTTTGCGATGTGCACATGCAGCCAGTGGACGGGCGCCAATTTCTGAAAATGGTCCGCGCCACAAAAGTCGATTGGGTACGGAATATTCCAGTGATCTTCCTGACCGCCGATGCCAATCCCGAGACGGTCAAGATCGCCAAAGAACTCCATGTCGACGGCTATTTGGTAAAACCCGTGGCGGCCGCGGATCTGAAGGCCCGGATCGATGCGGTGCTTAAAAACATCGATCTGTCCGCCAAGGCCCAAGGCCTTTAGGCGTATTTGGCCTTCAGAATCAGGATTTAATCGTCTGGAATCGGGCAAAATTTGGCTGATTCCCTTGACTTTGCGGCTTTGCGCTGGCTTCATCCCGCCCGTGCGGCGCCTTTTGCCGCAAGTCCTTGGTTCCACATGTCCAAACCCGGTTCAGCCGCTATTTCCACGCCCGCAAAAAAAGAAGGTTTTGGCGAGACCGCGTGGACGGTGTTCTACACGCTGATCGTCGCGCTCGTCATTCGCACCTTCCTTTTCGAGCCGTTCAACATCCCTTCGGGTTCGATGATCCCGACGCTGCTTGTCGGCGACTACCTGTTCGTCTCGAAGTATTCCTACGGTTACAGCAAGCACTCAGTGCCCTTCAGCATCGTGCCGTTTTCCGGCCGTGTGATGATGACCCCACCGAAACGCGGCGACGTGATCGTGTTCAAACTGCCTTCCGACAATAAGACCGACTACATCAAGCGTTTGATCGGCCTGCCGGGCGACACCATCCAGATGAAGGATGGCCGTTTGTTCATCAACGGCCAACTCATCGACCGGGAAAAAGTCGACGAATATGTTTACCGCGACACCGAAGGCAGCGTGCGGCGCCCTATCCGTTACAAGGAAACGCTGCCCGGCGGTTTGGTCCATTATATTCTCGAGGAGGGCGACAACCGCCGTCTCGACAATACGCGCGAGTTTCTGGTGCCGCCCGATCACTATTTCATGAAGTGTGACAAACGCGACAATTCCGTAGATAGCCGTGCCGATGTTGGCTATGTGCCCGCGGAAATTCTGGTTGGCCGGGCCGAGTTATTGTTTTTCTCCACCGACGGTAGCGCCTCGATTTGGGAAGTCTGGAAATGGCCGTTCGCCATCCGCTTCAACCGCCTTTTCAGCGGAATTAACTGAGCGTGGGACGGCCCTCTCATGGTTGAGAAACGGCATCCCTTAGAACAAGTCTTGGGACACCGTTTCGCCGATCCGGACATTCTGACTCAAGCCCTCACGCATCGCGGTGCCTTGGGCGCGCAGCGCAAAGACAGCCTGCCGGTCTCGGCAGTCGAAGGCAATGAACGCCTGGAGTTCTTAGGCGACCGCGTGCTGGGCCTCGTAATCGCCGATGTACTTCTGCGAACATTTCAGGCCGAGAACGAAGGCGGCCTCGCGCCGCGTCTCGCGGCCCTGGTCAGTGCACCGACACTGGCCCGCGTCGCGGCGAGTATCGGATTGCCGGAACATGTGAAAGTCGCGCGCGGGCAACGTGTCGATACGGTGGAAACCGCGGTCTTGGCCGATGCCTGTGAAGCCGTCATTGGCGCGCTTTACCTCGATGGTGGACTGGCGGCGGCCGAGAAATTCATCTCTGCCCATTGGGCGCCCTTGATGAATGCTGAGATTGTGCCGCCCAAAGATTCCAAAACCGCGCTGCAAGAATGGGCGCAGGCGCGAGGATTACCATTGCCCGCCTACCGCGTGCTCGAAGAGTCCGGTCCGTCTCACGCACCGTCTTTCACGATGGCCGTGAAGGTCGATGGCTATCCCGAAACCCCAGGGCAGGGGCGCACGAAGCGCCTTGCCACACAAGCTGCCGCGACGGCGCTTTTAGAACATGTATTGGAAACTGTCCCGTGAGCGATATAACTCAGCCACCTGAAATGCGCTGCGGCTTTGTCGCGGTCATCGGAGCACCTAACGCCGGCAAGTCGACTCTGGTCAACGCGTTGGTGGGTACTAAAGTCAGCATTGTGTCGCCGCGTGTGCAAACCACCCGCACTATTGTGCGCGGCATCGCCATGTTCGGGAGCACGCAGGTCGTTTTTGCCGATACGCCGGGGATTTTCCTGCCCAAGAAGCGCCTTGAGCGCGCGATGGTCGCGGCGGCTTGGGCCGGCGCTGCCGACGCCGAAGTGGTGCTGTTGGTCATGGATGCGGCCAAGGCCGGAAAGCACGCCGATGCCGACAGCGACAGCGATCGGATCATCGCCGACATCAAAGCCTCGGGCCGCAAAGCTTTGCTTGCACTGAACAAGGTCGATATCGCCGACAAAGGTCGATTGCTCGATCTCACAGCGCGGATCAGCGCCAGCGGCGCCTTCGACGAGATATTCATGATCTCGGCTTTGACCGGCGACGGCTTGGTGGATTTACGCGCGCATTTAGAGAAGCTTATGCCGCCCGGTCCCTGGATGTTTCCCGAGGACGAAGTCTCCGATATGCCGGCACGGTTGCTGGCCTCTGAGATCACGCGTGAAAAGCTGTTTCTCAACCTGCGCGATGAACTGCCTTATTCCTGTGCCGTGGAGACCGAACGCTGGGAAGAGAAGACTGACGGCAGCGCGAGAATTGAACAGGTCATTTATGTCAGCCGCGAAAGTCACCGGCCGATCGTTCTAGGCAACGGCGGACAGCGCATTAAAACCATAGGTGCGGCCTCGCGCCTGGAGCTCGAAAGTCTGCTGGAGCGCCGGGTTCATCTCTTCCTGCATGTGAAGGTTAACGAACGCTGGAATGAGGATCGGAGCCTCTACGCCGCATGGGGGCTCGACTTCAACGCCTGATTCCGTTCTTATTGTGGGCACGAGGTGTCCCTTTCAAGCTTATGGTACGCGAGGCGGGCGGGCTTTGAGACTTTTCGGCGTAAGTGCTTTTATCCTAGGTGTCGTTGCGCTTGGTTTTCTCGCCATTCGGCGCGGCCAGAACAGCCCGCTCAATTCCTTCGACTATGTGATGATGTTTGTTGGGATCGCCGGCGCCATCATGGGCCTCGCGGTCGTTTTTCTGCGATTTAGTAATTGATCGTCGCGATCAGAGATCAGGCCTCATGGCCATAAGCTGGGAAGATCAGGGTATCATTCTGGCAGTGCGCCGTTTTGGCGAACACGACGCCATCATCACGCTCTTGACCGAGACCCAAGGCCGCCACGCCGGCATCGTTAAGGGTGGCAGCGGGAAACGCGGCCGCAGCCTCTTGCAACCGGGCAATCTGGTCAAAGCGTGGTGGCGCGCGCGGCTCGATGAACACCTTGGTACTTTTACGCTGGAAGGCTTGCGCCCCTTCGCTGCCGATGCGCTCAGCGATGCGAATGTTTTGGCGGGGCTTTCGGCACTCTGCGCCATGGCAGAGATGACTTTGCCCGAGCGCGAACCTCACGCGGAAGTTTACCGCCATACGCTGCACCTTCTGGAACATCTCAGCATGCGGGGATGGGAAGCCCATTATGTACTGTGGGAATTGGCCCTTCTGCGCGACATGGGTTATGGCCTCGATCTTACAGTTTGCGCAGCCACAGGGACTCGCGATGACCTTACCCACGTATCGCCGCGTTCGGGCCGTGCTGTTTCAAGCGGCGCTGCAGCCCCTTACATAGACCGTATGTTGGCTCTGCCGGCTTTTTTAAGGTCGGAAAATGCCACGGCGCCTACAGACGACATCAGCCTCACTGAAGTCGCGCAAGGACTGGCGCTGACCGGCCACTTCTTTGAAAGCTATGTTTTCCGGCCCCATCGCCAGCAGGAACCGGCGTCCAGAACACGATTCGTGGATAGGTTCAGGGCATAAAATACTATCGGTTGTGGCTTTTTTGGCGAAGCCGACTATGCTGCGCCGATTCAATAGACCGAGTTTGTCATGGCTAAAAAACCCCTCGCACCTCAGCGCGCAGAAATAATCCGCGAAACCCCTTTGGCCGAGGCCCTGGGCGAGCGCTACCTCGCTTATGCGCTGTCGACCATTGTATCGCGGTCGCTGCCTGATGTGCGCGACGGCCTGAAGCCTGTCCATCGCCGATTGCTGTACGCCATGCGCCAGCTGAAACT
>CAITZE010000473.1 GCA_903896775.1 uncultured bacterium | reverse complement strand
TGGCGCCGGCATCGCGTTGTTTTTCGCCTGGCGTAACGATCCGCCCGGATGGCTGACGCTTGCGATTTGCGCGGCGGGCTTAATCCTCTTCACATTCGGACGCCGCTTCTTCGGTGTGTCTTTTGTCGCTTTGGTCATCGTAGCTCTCGGGTTAGGTCATGGCGCAGCTCAGTTTGAAACTTGGCTCGTCGGCACGCCCCTGCTTGAGCGCGAGAGCAGATCTTTCATGCTTTCGGCTGTCGTCGAAGATGCCGAGAAACGTCCCGATGGAAACCGCCTCGTGGTCTCGGGATTTACAGTGCCGGGTGTCGCGCGTGCCGCTACGCCTACGCGCCTCAGAATCACAACGCCCGCCTCGCACGGCATACCTGCCGTGGGCCAACGGATAAATGTGCGCGCGATTGTCAGGCCGGCAGCAGTCCCTGTAATGCCCGATGGATTCCAGTTTCAGCGGTTTCTGTATTTAGAAGGCATTGGCGGTGTGGGGTACAGTGTCGGCCGTTGGCAAGCCGACGAGGCCATAGACCATTTATCATGGGCCGCGCGCTTCCACGCTTGGACCGAAAGGCTACGTCGCGCTATCGGCAATCGTATCATTGAAGTTGTTCCCGGACCCGACGGCACCGTTACTGCGGCGTTGATCAGCGGCGAGCAAAGCGCGATCCCGGAAGATTTGCAGGAGGCTTACCGCGTATCAGGCATCGCACACTTGTTGTCGATTTCGGGCGTGCATATGAGCTTGCTGGCGGGTGTGGTGTTTTTCACCATCCGCCGTTTGGTCGCACTAATTCCCTATATCGCGCTACGCATCGACAGTAAAAAAGTCGCGGCTGTCGTGGGGCTGATCGCCACGCTCTTTTATCTCGTGATCTCGGGCATGAGTGTGCCGGCTGTGCGCTCCTTCCTCATGATCGCCGTTGTCATGACCGCTATTCTTCTGGATCGCACGGCGCTGTCAGTGCGCACCATCGGTTGGGCCGCGCTCATCGTAATGGCGATCTATCCTGATGCGGTTATTGGCGCGAGCTTCGAGATGTCATTTCTCGCCGTTTTGGCGCTGGTTGCGCTTTATGAACAGACGTGGTTGAGGGTTGTCTGGCGCGGCGCGGACGGCAAGTTCCAGATCGCGCGTGCGGCAAGTTTGTATCTCGTCGGACTTGTGGTGACCGATTTTGTCGCCGGCGGCGCAACCTCGCTGTTCGCGGCTTATCATTTCAATCGCTTGCCGACTTATTCGGCCGTTACCAATCTTGCAGCCGTTCCGCTGACGGGCATCTGGATTATGCCGACAGCGGTCTTGGGATTAGTTTTAATGCCGCTTGGCTTAGACGCTTTGCCTCTGCGGATCATGGGTGCCGGCGTCACGCTTCTCGATGATATCGCACGCGAAGTGGCGACGTGGCGCGGTGCGCAGATCCACGTGCCGCCGATGAGTCCGTGGATTATGGCACTCGCGTCCTTGGGAATCATTTTCATATGTCTCTGGCGTGGGCGAGAACGCTGGCTGGGTCTGGTGGCCGTGCTGCCAGCGATGTTGCAACCCTATATGACAGCGCCTCCCGACATTCTGGTGGACGATGCAGCGCGTGTTTTCGCTGTCAGCGACAGCAGTGGAAAACTTGCTTTCAAGCCGGGCAGAACTGGGCGCTTTGTGCGTGAGGCGTGGACTGATCGTTACAAAACATCCGCCGTGGCTTGGCCGACATCTGGAGACGTCGCGAACCCGCTTGGTTTGGCTTGCGATGGCGATGGCTGCATTCTCGCGCGTGAGGGGAAGAAGGTGCTGCTGGCTTTCACGCCGGCGGCATTGGCCGAAGATTGCGAAGATGTTGACATGACCGTCAGTGTCATCGCTTCACGCGATCTTTGCCCCAAAGGACATGCACTCGATATCATCGATCTCCATCGGGAAGGCGCTTATGCGCTGTGGCTCACTAAAGACGGAGTCAGGATGCGGTCAGTCGCCGAATCAATCGGCAACCGGATCTGGCAGCATGGTCTTCGCAACGACGATGAAGACGATCCAGACGATTTCGAGCCCTAATATGCATAAGGCATGTATTATCAGCGTAGAAGCCATGTGAGTGAGGAGGAGGGATCATGATAAACATCATTTCGATTTCAAGACGCACAGCGTTAATTGGTGCTGTTGGCGCGATTTCTATGCACAAATCCGCATTCGCCGCAGGAGCGCCTCTCAAGATCGCCACGATCGGTGCGGGCAATATCGGTGGTACCCTCGGCCAAGTATGGGTCAAAGGCGGACATAAAGTTATGCTGTCGTCGCGCAAGCCCGAAGAACTTGCTGACCTTGTCCAAAAGATTGGGCCTGGGGCCAGTGCTGGGACAGTCGAACAAGCCGTGGCCTTTGCCGATGTCATTTTGCTAGCCGTGCCCTTCGGTGCCGTGCCGGCCATTGCGGAAGAGCACGCTAAAGCATTGGCCACTAAAGTTCTGATCCTCGACGCCACCAATCCAGTCCAACGTCGGGACGGTGCGGCGGCGGATGCAGCTATCGACTACGGTGCGGGGTTGTATACCGCAAAGTTATTGCCGGGCGCGCACATCGTCCGCGCTTTCAATGCTATCGGGGCGGCGCGATTTGGCCAAGGTGGGCGGGCAGCGGATGGAACGCGTATCGGCATTCCTATGGCCGGGGACGACAAGCGCGCGATTGGCATCGCGACGGATCTTATTAATGAAACCGGGTTTGAGCCCGTGCTTGTGGGATCTCTGGAGTTCGGCAAAAACCTGCGCCCTGGATTGCCGCTGGCCGGCGAACATAGCGCAGCCGAGATCAAGCAAATCGCCGCAACGCTTAAATAGCTGCCCTTAGAACAGCGATAAAACCGCTTGCTGGGATTTTGCGGCAATCGACAGCGCGATAGTGCCTAATTGCTGGCGCGTCTGGAGAGACAATAAATCGGCGGCCTCTTCATTGAGGTCGGCGTTCACAAGGCTTGATGACCCCGTGTTGAGCGTATTAACCAGATTAGTCGTGAAGTCGGACCTGATCTCAAGCAACGCGGCGTTGGTGCCAAAGGACTGAGCTGAGGCACGCACCGTATTCAAAGCGGAGTTGATGGCAGTGATCGCCGTATTGATAGCGGTCACCGCCGCTGTCCCGGTCTGCCCCCACACACTTGAAGAGCCTGAAGCCCCGGTTGCGACTACAGAACTTCCGATTATGGAATGGAAGTCAGCGATCTTTAGCCCGCTCACAACCAACTTATTGACGGCACCGGCTTCAGTGCGTTCGTTGAACGTCACCGTCAATTGGTCAGCGCCAGCTTTGAAGGCCGCAGTGGAATTCTTCAGCAGGTTGATACCGTTGAAACTCGCATCTTCCGCGAGGTTATCAATCTGGCTGCGCAGTTCGTTGAACTGACTGGCGAGGCTTGCGCGCGTGGTGCTGTCGGGGGCGGAAATAGCCGATTGCGCCAGGGCCTTCATTTGTTTCAGTACGGATTCAATAGCGGTCAAACCTTGCGTTGCCGCCGTCACCACACTGATGCCGCCGGCGATGGCGTTCTTGACTGAGGTGAGATCGGAGGCACGGTCCGTGAGATTGCGCGCTGTGAAAAACGCGATCGCGTCGTCAACCGCGCTATTGACCTTCAGACCGGTCGCAAGCCGGTTCTGCGTGCGATCAATGAGAATCTGAGTCGATTGTAACGAGAGGATGTTTGTGCGCGTTGCCGTGCTAAGCGAGATATCGCTCATAGCTGGACTCGTTCCCAAAAGCGCGAGGCGTGGCGTTTGTGGTTAGGCTGGACAAGGTTAGCATCGCGCATTATCCGCCGTCGAGTCGGAGGGAAAGCCAATCTCAAGAAAGGTGAAAAAGTCGTTAACTTTTGGCCTCCGATTAGGTCGTACCCCGGAGTTCTAGTAGGTCTTTGGAGAACCACATATACTGAGCGGGTTCCTGCGAAGGAGCAGTCAACACTCCCGCTCATTGTTAAAAGTTCGCATGTGCGAACAACAGCGTAGGTCATTCCAACGTGTATATCGGCAACGAACATTTCAGCGAGATCACGGACGCGGGCGAGGCCGCTCGCCTGTTTAAAAAGTCCGTCGCGCTTGTGGCGTTTTCGATTTCCAGCTTCTGCAACCGCCGTTGCACCTACTGCCCGAACAGTATCGTCGATAGGAAGTCCAAACAGAACTTCATGAGCGACGATCTGTTTTTCAACATTTTGCGGCAGTTACAACAGATCGATTATCGCGGCCAAATCAACATCACGCGTTACAACGAGCCGTTCTCGGACAAGGAATACGCGCTTTCGCGTATCACTGATATTCACAACGCTTTGCCGCATGCGCCGATTGTCATCTACAGCAACGGCGATTATTTGGATCGGCCATACTTGGATGATCTCGCCAAAGCGGGGGTTCATACCATTGTCGCCACAGTCCACTCCGGGCCAGGTGGAAAGACCGATATCGCCTCGCTGAAAGTTGAACTCAGGCGAAGAATGGCCGAGTTGGATTTGGTATTCGTCGTCAACCACGACGAAGAAAAAGCGTTGGCAATTACAGCCAAACACCCCGGTGGGCTAACGCTCAGTTATCTCGCTCATGATTTTTATCGCGGCTCGGAGACCGGCAACGCCTGGGCTTATGATCGCGGCGGCAGCATGCCCATTCCAAAAACCTATGTGCGCAAGTTGCCGTGCCTTGTGCAGTT
>CAITZE010000472.1 GCA_903896775.1 uncultured bacterium | reverse complement strand
TTGAACGCGCAGATTCGGTCGCCGTTGATATTCACAAATGGGCCCAAGTCCAATACGACGCTGGCTGCCTCCTTGTGCGCGACCAGGCCTTGCTGCAAGCGACGTTCTCGATGTCCGAGCCATATTTGAAAGCCCAGCCGCGCGGCACGGCTGCCGGCCAACCCTGGCCGTGCGATCTGGGGCCCGATCTATCGCGCGGCTTCCGTGCACTCAAAGTCTGGATGACACTGACAGTTTACGGAGCCGATAGAATTGGCGAAATGATTGAAAATACCTGCGCGCTCGCACAGCGTCTTGTCGCGCGTATCGATAGTGAGAGCGAGCTTGAAAGATTAGCGCCCGCCCCGATCAACATCGTTTGTTTCCGCTATCGCCGCGCGGAAGGTGACCTCGATGCGCTTAACACCGAGATTGTCGCCGATGTTCAGGAATCCGGCATCGCCGTACCGTCCACCACCGTGATCGATGGACGCCTTGCCATCCGCGCTGCCCTGTTTAATCATCGTACCGAAGAAAGAGACATTCATGCTCTTGTCGATGCCGTCTTGGCGTTTGGACGCAAACGCGCTGCAAATTTATAGGTGCGCACCGGATGCGGCTTGGGCGAGCATTGCCGCATAAGCAGCCTTCACCCTTTCATTCGTCGCCATTTTGTACGCAAACGCCGAATCATCAGGCTGAACCAGCATTGAGGCGTTAACTTCAAAAATAACCATCACGCCATCGCGCGCGATACCGAAGTCGACGCCATAAAATTCCAGGCCAAGCTTAAGATCGATGGCGCTGAGCGCATCTCTGTGTGCTTTCGTGAGCACTGTGTTCGGATTACGCAGGAACGCTTCTTCCTCGTGCTGCATCCAGGCATGCGAGCCCATGTCAGTGCGGAAATGGTGCAGCTTCCAGTGCGTACCAATGGCCAGATGATATGGGAATACAATGCCAGCAATCACGATCGCGCGGTACTTCCGAAAATAGCCGTCGGTCGAGCGGTAATCTACATAGTCCGAAATGTATAAATCCGCAGTTAGATGAAGGGCGACAAAGGTTGCGAGGGCTTCGCTATTATCAATCAGTTCAAAGTCATCTCCACCGTGCGTTCCCGCGACGCGCACAAGCACGGGCCAAGTAAATCGTTCTGTGGTCTCCGGGCGCGCCAACCTGTTGGGGTTTGATAAGAAGCGCGGCGCGGTACGACGCTTCCGCTGCTTTGAAATCGCCCGCCAGCTGACTCATACGCGCGGCGGAGAGGTGGATTTCCGCCCCTTCGACCCTCTCGGGCGCCGTCGTTAAACTCGCCATAAATACCGATGCTGGTTTCTGCGCAGTGCGACGGCGCGTTTATTCACGAGCACAACACGCAATACCGCCCCACCGACGGGACGGAGCGCCTGAACAAGGAGTGCGAATATGACCGTTTCCGGCATTAACAGCCCAGCAGCAATGCAAGAATTGCTGCTTTTGCAGCAAGCCCAGCAGCAATCTGCTGCGACGACGAACACGGCGACGAGCCAAACCGACACTTCCGGCACTGAGCAAAATGTGCCTAGCGGCACAAATAGCCCAGCCGCAACGACGTCGGCTGATAACGGCCTTACGTCTCTGGGCTCCGATATGAGCCCTGCCAATATCACCGCCTTGCTGTTGCAGCTCCAGTCTCAGCAAGCCTCTTTGGACACAACGCTGATCCTTGGGGGCAGCAGCACAAGCTCATCCGGGAACACATTGCTGGACTACCTCAATGGGTCTAACGACGACAGCAGCAGCAGCGGCAGCTCCTCGGCCGACACCATGCTTCAAAACGTCATGAACGGCCTTTCGCCGGACGGTACTTCCACAGATCCATTGCAGAGCTATCTCGATACTTTGTCGAATGGAACAACTACTCCCGCAACAGGCAGTTCAACAGACGGCACGTCGTCCGTGGATCCGGACCTACAGTCCTTCCTGAGCAGCATTACAAGCGGCGATTCCTCTGCGACCGACGCAGCGCTCCAGGCTTATTTGAACAGCGTATCTCCGAGCAGCGCCTCGACCACTAACACCTCCTCCGCCAGCACGAGCACGCAGGATTCTCTGAACGCGCTTAACGCTGCGGAAGCGGCTGAATAGAGGCGATACGGAGGTTAGGGTTGCGGCGAGACGCTGAACCCTTGCGGCGCTTCCCCACGCTGCCAGGTATTGAGCATCGCCGTATAGGCACTCTCGATATGCCGTGTAAAACGGATGGTATCGAAGAGCGGTGTAGTGGCAGCATTTTGCAAAAGCTTTTGGCGTGTGGCGGCCAACAGCTGAGGATCTGCCGCCAGCTTCAACGCCAGGGCCTCATAGGCCTCGGGACTTTCCGTTATCATTTCAGGTAAGCGCACGGCTTGCAGCAGGCTGGACGCAACCCGCCCCGCGAAGCTTGCCCCACGGCATGTCAGCACCGGCAATCCCATTCGCAACGCATCACTCGCGGTGGTGTGCGCGTTGTAGGGTAGAGAGTCGAGAAAGAGGTCGCCGAGCGCAAGACGCGCGAGATGGTCTTGATGCGCGATCACAGGCGCAAAAATAAGCCGATCAGCAGCTATGCCCTGTCGTTCAGCCTCACGCCGCACATTGTCTGCAAAAGAACCGCTGCTCTGCAAAAGCCATAGAACGCTGCCCTCCGCCTGCCGTAAAATCTGCATCCAGCGCGAGAACGTCGCGGGCGTCAGTTTGTAAGTGTGATTGAAGTGACAGAAGACAAACGCCTTCTCCGGCAACCCATGAGCAGTCCGATTGGTGGACATTTTAGGAGCATCACGCCAGACATCGTTCACCTGATAGCTATCCGGGAGGGTGACGACCTTCTCGGCGTAATGTTGCCGCTCCTCTTGGGGGATGACGATGTGGTCAGCGATAATATAATCGATATAAGGGGCACCGAGCGTGCCGGGAAAGCCGAGAAAGTTCACTTGGATCGGTGCGGGGCGTCGCGCGAAGATATCCATACGCAGCCGGCCGTAATAACCGTTCAGATTGACCAGAATATCGACCTCTTCGGCAACGATAGTTTGGGCGGCGGCGGCGCTATCCAACGTCGAGATATCGATAAATTTATCGAAGGCCGCTTCCAGACGGCGACGCAGGGGACTTCCGTCGCTTGCGCCATTATCGAAGGCGATAATCTCGAACTGGGTCTTGTCATGAGATTCATACAGACCGGCGCTGAGGTGGGATGTCGCATGTTCGCGGAATTCACCACAGACATAACCGACGCGGATTTTTCCCGGACGGCGCATAGCCTTAGTCCATAAAGCTGGCGCTGCGGGATATGTGCGTTCAGCATAAAGCCGCGCGCAGGTATGCAGATCCGCGGGCGATTGCGACATGGCTTGGTATACAAATGGGACGACAGCCGCCTTGCCCGCACGCACGCCTTCGTCAATGAGCGCTATTTCCTGATCGAAATTCCGCCAATCGCCCGCATACATGTTCAAATGCAAGAGATCGCCGCGCGCATAGGCGTAATCGGGATCGAGACTTAAGACTTTTTCCAAATCCCGGCACGCGGATTCCAGCTGCTGCTGTCGCGCCCACACCATGCTGCCGCGATTATAGAAAGTCGCAGCAAAGTCTGCGTTGGCCGAAATGGCCTCGTCAAAGCTGGTCTTTGCCTCGTCGATGCGGCCCATATCCCAGAGGACGACACCCCGGTTATTGAGAGCATGGACATTGGAAGCATCAATCTTCAGCGCGTGGTCGAAGCACGCCAGCGCTTCGGAGAAAAGCCCCAAATCCTTTAAGGCCAAGCCGCGGTCATTCCAGGCGGCAACATAAGCCGGCTGGATTGTGAGGGCGCGGTCATAACTGGCGATCGCATCTTGAAGGCGCCCCAGGCGCCGTAAGATAAGGCCGCGATTATGAAATGCTGCGGCTAGATTGGGCTGTAGCGTGAGAGCGCGATTAAGGCTTGAAATAGCCTGATCAAAGCGCCCGAGGGATTGCAACGCACTACTGCGATTGTTCCACGCTTCAGCGTAGTCAGGCTTGAGCTGCAGAGCCCGGTCAAAACTCGCCAGCGCCTGTTCGTAGCGCACGAGTTCCATAAGGGCATTACCACGGCTGTAATGCAGTTCGGGTCGTTGCGGGGACAAGGACAAAGCTTTGTCGTAGCCCGCGAGGGCTTCTTCGAAACGGCGAAGTTCGATCAGGGCATTTGCCCGCGCAGCCACTGCATCGGCGTAGCGCGGTTCTATAGCCAGCGCCCTGTCGTAGCTGGCAAGGGCGTCTCCCGGACGTTTCAAGTAATATAAAGCCATTCCGCGATTGTAATGAACATCCGCGGCCCGGCGCTTGACCGCCAGGGACTTATCGAAACTCGCGACGGCATCCTCAAAGCGCTGCAAGTTACTGAGGGCAATACCGCGATTGTTGTAGGCCTCGGCAAGATCGGGCTTCAGCTTTAAAGCGCTGTCGTAATTGGCAACGGCCTCGGCAAAACGGCCTTGCTGTAGACACAGTGTGGCGAAGTGCTGCAAGGCAAGGGCGTTAGAGGGCTCAAGCTGAACGGCCTGTATATAAAACCGCTCAGCCTCAGCCAACTTGCCCTGTTGATGGAAAAATATGGCCTGCTGTAGAGAAGGCGTCACGGGCGGCGGTCCAGGACTAGAGCGGAAAATGCCCTTCACTATGCCGGAACGCGTGATATAGAAGCAATCTGCGAAATATGGCTTTTTTGCTTACTCATCAAAGGGGTAGACTGTGGCATCGCGCCGGCGCCCCTGATCTGGAAATCCGCCCATGAAAGACTCCGTCGAAAACAAGCCGGTCGCATTAAAGTTTTCCGGATACCAGAAATTCGTCGTCGCAATTCTCGCCTTTCTCCAATTCTCGATCATCCTGGATTTCATGATTATCGCGCCCCTGGGCGCCATTGTCATGCCGGCGCTGAAAATCGGCCCGCAAGAGTTCGCGACGGCGGTTTCGGCTTATGCTTTCAGTGCGGGGCTTTCGGGCCTCCTGGCGGCGGGATTTGCCGATAGGTTCGACCGCAAGAAGCTACTGCTGTTTTTCTATTCCGGTTTTATCCTCGGCACCGGTCTCTGCGCCATCTCTGCAGACTTTCAGATGCTGCTTCTGGCAAGAATTGTCACCGGCATCTTTGGCGGCGTCATCGGGTCTATCGTCCTTGCTATTTCCACCGATCTTTTTCCGCTTGAAATGCGGGGACGGGTCATGGGGTTTGTGCAGACGGCTTTTGCGGCCAGCCAAATTCTGGGATTGCCGATAGGCCTCTATCTTGCCAATAGCTGGAATTGGCACGCCCCCTTCGTCATGATTATTGCAGTCGGCACGATTGTGGGCGTCGTCATCGCCTTGCGCCTAAAACCGGTGAACATGCATCTGGGATTAAAGCAGGAGCATAGCCCGTTGATGCATTTATTTAAGACTGTGGCCGAGCCGCGTTACCTGCTTGCCTTTGCGGCCACAACATTCCTAGCGACCGGCGGCTTCATGATCATGCCGTTCAGCAGCGCATTCACCGTTAATAACCTCGGAATTAGTCTTGCTCAATTACCGATGGTTTACCTTGTGACCGGGCTTTGCACGATCTTCGCCGGCCCGTTGATTGGTAAAGCCAGCGACCGCTTTGGTAAATATCCGGTGTTTGTGTTCGGCACTTGTACATCCATCGTCATGGTGGTGACCTACACCAACCTTGGCCCCATCCCATTCGCCGCTGTGATTTGCATCAATGTCGTCATGTTTGTCGGCATTTTCTCGCGCATGATCCCAGCCCAAGCCCTCATGAGTGCTATCCCCGAGGTAACCAAGCGCGGCGCTTTTAACGCCGTTAGCTCCTCTGTTCAGCAAGTGTCGGGCGGCGTTGCCTCTGTGATCGCCGGGCTGATCGTGGCGCAAGAGCCCGATGGCCATATCGTTCATTTCAATATCCTGGGGTACGTGGTGTCATGCGTTGCCCTGGTAACGCTCACACTTATGTACCTTATTCACCGCTCTATTCACGAACGCCCCGTAAAGTAAGTAATTCACGCAATGGCGATGCCGCCGTGTGGTTGCAAATTGCCATTGCAATCGTTCTGCTGGATGTTCGCGACCAAAGTACGTACTTTTTATGACCAACCGTGGGTCATTTCCCTGCACAGAACTCTTTACGCGGGGTGGTTGAGATTTCTTTCAAAATTTTTAGAACCTCCCTCAAAACGCTGCGTTGTTAAAATGAACGCTGTCGTTTTGAGGTCGGGGGGCCCGGCGCGCAGCGCCAACATTATGGAGAGGCCCCATGTCCCAATCGAAATCTCAATTCGCTAAAGTACTATTCGTGACTACCGCACTGATCGCCGTAGCAGCATGCTCTTCCGACAGAGGAACGACCACCGACGCGACTGTTACCCCGCCCGTCACCGTCGTAACGCCACCTGCCGCTCAACTGACCCTCGCCACCGAACCGGTGGGTACGTCTCTCTCGGTGCAAGCTCAGTCCTTCACGTTCACGAATGGCGCGCAGGCTTCGGCTGAAACCGCTATTCCGGCAGGCACACTTCAAGCAAATGCTCCCACTAGCTACGTGACAACCTCCAACGGCTTCACGCTCACTCTGCCGGATGGCCAGCCGGCAACCTTCGTCACAACAGGCGGCACAAGCACCGCTCAAGCAGCCGAATTCACCGTCGGCTCAGTCAAGGGCACATCGGAATATCAAGCCCAAGTCACGGGCGGAACCAATACCGTCAACGTCATGTCGACCAACGGCACAACATCGCCTTTGACCTACGCAACTTACGGGATGTGGGCTGAATCTGTCGGCACAAATGCCCCGATCACGGCGGGTACGTATGCGACCGGCGTTACGACCACTTCGGGCCAAATGCCGACCACCGGCACAGCGACCTACAGCGGCCACCTCACCGGCTTCGTTATCTCGCCAAACACCGCGGCTAACATCACGGACGGTGCCGTATCGCTTAACGCCAATTTCGGTTCCAATACCGTTAATGGCGGAATCACGGGCATTACCACCGTTCATGGCGGAAATACCCCCATCAACGGTCAGATGAACGATATCACGCTGGCCGGCGGCACGATCAGCAATGGCGGCTTTGCGGGCACGGCTTTCGCCGCGTCGGCCACTTCAGCCACATCGATTAACGTTGCCGGCGCGAACGGCACGTATGCTGGTAAGTTCTACGGCCCAGGCGCCGCCGAAGCTGCCGGCAACCTTTCTCTCAGTGGAGGCGGCAGCACGGTTGTTGGCGCTTTCGGCGCTAAAAAGCCTTAATTCCCGACATCGGTGGGGCTGTCGACCCTCGACAGCCCCGCTATCTTCTTTATTCTTCCTCCCATGAAATTTCAGAGCCTTTTGGCTGGCGCCGTTCTGGCTGCGTGCTCGAATTTTGCGCAGGCTCAACAAACTCCTCCCGGCGCCCTCGCGGCTGGGGACGCCATTGAACGTGCACGCTCGGCTATTGTCGGTGGCGATCTCGTAGAAGGCGAGCGGCTGCTGGCCACGGTGGCGGTCGATACCGATACTCAAAACGATGTTGATTTTCTACGTGGCACAATTGCCTTCGAGAAAAAAGACTACAACGGCGCCATTGCGCACTTCCGCGAACTTCTGGCGCGCAACCCTTCGCTCAATCGCGTACGTCTTGAACTGGCGCGCGCCTATTTCATGAAGGGCGACGACAAGGCAGCTGAGTATCATTTTCATGCCGCCGCGGCACAGGGCGTTCCGCCCGCCGTCCAAAGAAGCATCGATACATTCTTGGATGCAATTCGCCGCCGCAAGCGCTGGGAGTCGACGGTATCGTTCGCGATCGCGCCGGACACGAATATCAATGCGGCCACCACGGCCCAAAGCGTAGATGTCTTTGGCCTGCCCTTTGCAATTTCGGATACCGCGCGTCAGACCTCCGGCGTTGGTTTAACGTTGAATCTGGCCACGTCTTATCAATGGGACATTGCCGACGATACCAAGTTAAAGGCTGGGGCCGGCTATTACGGCACCGAATACACTCATCAAGAATTCAGCGACCGTCAGATTACCGGCTATGTCGGCCCGCGGTTCTTGCTAAGCGAACGCAGCGAAGTCTCCGTACTGGCAACCGCTTCACGCCGCTGGTTTGGCGATGTGCCGTTGAACTATGGACTTGGCGGCCGGGTCGAGGGACGGACGATGCTTTCGCCGCGTTTTATTCTCGACGGTGCGATCTCTGCAGAAGAGTTACATTATAATTCCGAGCGCTATCCATCTTATACAGGCCCGGTGATCTCGACCAATACGAGCCTTACCTATGCCCTAGATCCATCGAGCTTCGTGCGGGGTGGGCTTGGGGTGACACGAGAGCAAACCGCAGTTGCCGGGTATCGCGATTTTCAATACGCGACGAGCCTCGGGTATTATCGGGAAAATCTGCCTTACCGCTTTGCGGCTTATGGCGGCGTGCAGGCTACGTATATCCGTTACGATGCTGCTCTGGCGGCCTTCGGCAAAGTGCGGACGGACACGGAAATGTCTTATCGCCTGAGCCTTTCGAACAAATATATCGACTTCAAAG
>CAITZE010000471.1 GCA_903896775.1 uncultured bacterium | reverse complement strand
TGCAGCACCCTAGCTGAAAGCAAGGCAATGGCAGAAAGACCTGAGCGCGCTTCCCATGCAGACACAACCTTCGCAAACGTTTCAATCGAAAGTTCACTCCAGATCTGCTTGCCGCAGCTTGATCCCTTTGTGATGCCGATCCTCGCGACAATCCCCGTGCAGCTCTTGGCCTATCATGTGGCGGTGCTGAAGGGCACCGATGTCGATCAGCCGCGCAATCTCGCCAAAAGCGTGACCGTGGAATAGTTGGTGGAATAATTCATGACTAAGTACGATTACGATCTCATTACGATTGGCGCAGGTTCGGGCGGCGTGCGCGCGTCACGCCTTGCCGGAAAATACGGCGCGAAAGTCGCGGTGATTGAGGAAAGCCGTTACGGCGGCACCTGCGTCATACGTGGCTGCGTGCCTAAGAAGTTGCTCGTCATCGGCTCGCACTTCGCACAGCATTTCGAGGATGCCGTCGGTTTTGGCTGGAGCGTGCAGAGCGCGACTCATGATTGGGGCGCTATGATCGCGGCTAAGGATAAGGAACTGGATCGGCTGGAGGCGATTTATCGCCGCATGCTGCGCGACAGCGGCGCAACACTCATCGATGGCCGGGGCAAGCTCGCCGACGCGCATACGGTCGAAGTGAACGGCAAAGCTATGACCGCCGAGAAAATTTTGGTCGCTGTTGGTGGTTGGCCCACAATTCCCGATTTCCCGGGCAAGGAGCACGTCATTTCCTCCAACGAGGCGTTGGATTTGCCCAAACGGCCGCAGCGCGTCGTCATTGTCGGCGGCGGCTATATCGCTGTTGAGTTCGCCGGCATTTTTAATGCGCTCGGTTCCGAGGTCACGCTGATCATCCGTTCTGCCCACGTCCTGCGTGGCTTTGATGAGGACGTGCGCGCGACACTTGCCGAAGAATTGGAAAAGAACGGCATCAAATTCCGCCGCGATTGCCAAATCCGCTCCATCGAGAAAACCGACGCCGGCTACTCTGTGATGTTCGATATGGGCGAAGAAATCATAGCCGACTGTGTTATGTACGCCACCGGTCGCGCGCCCAATACCTCGGGCATCGGTCTGAAGGAAGCTGGCGTGAAGCTGAACGCCAAAGGCGCGGTTCAAGTCGACGAATGGAACCGCTCGAGTGTCGAGAACATCTTTGCCGTGGGCGATGTCACAGACCGCGTCAATCTTACGCCCGTTGCCATCAATGAAGGCCGCGTCTTTGCGGAAACGTTCTTCAACAAGAATCCGATGACGCTGGACTACACCAACATCGCTTCGGCGGTATTCAGCCAGCCGACGGTTGCGACAGTTGGTTTGACGGAAACTGAGGCGCGCAAGAAGCATAAGGTGCGCCTGTTCATCTCGCGCTTCCGTCCCATGAAGCATACGCTTTCAGGCCGCGACGAACGCACGATGATGAAGCTGGTGGTGGACCGGGAAACCGACAAGGTGCTCGGCTGTCACATGGTCGGCGACGATGCGCCTGAGATCATGCAAGGCCTCGCCATCGCGCTGAAGTGCGGCGCCACCAAAGCGCAGTTCGATGCCACCGTCGGCATCCATCCCACGGCGGCGGAGGAGTTCGTTACCATGCGTGATCCGGTGCCGGAGAAGGCGGAGCCGGAGGCCTGAGGACAACCCCTTGTTTTCCGCTGCTTGCCTACCGATTTAGGGGACGGGCAGGGACGACCTCTGAAAAGCGCTGGAATCGGCAGTTTTCCTCGGGTTTTGGGTGGCTTTCCGGCTTTTACACTGGAAAACCCGCTCTTGAGTTATTATAGGGTTCGTTCCTTCTTTAAACCTTCCGGGCTTTGGCCCGGTTTTGAGACGAGGCGCGCCATGG
>CAITZE010000470.1 GCA_903896775.1 uncultured bacterium | reverse complement strand
CTCGGCGCGTGCGCAACTCGACCGTGTTTATCCCGTTTTATCTATGACAGGCCGGTAGCGCTTGGGCTGCCGGAAAGTTCGGTAAGTGTCGTAACTTGGATTGCCCACTAACCGGATTGCCCATTAAAGGGCGATCGCTTCGGGCGGCGCGTTGGACTTAATGGCCTCTCGTCCCGCACGCCGCCGAAGCGCTAGTTGCCAGTTCGGATTGCCTCGAAGGCGTCGTTCATTGCTTTAGACGCCGTATCAAGCGCAGCCATTTTATCAGCCGTCCACGCCTTATCCTTCTGCAGCTGGTCCTGCTGGGCTTTCAGCATATTTTGAACTTCAGACGGTTGCGGGCCGCCCATAGGCTTCGCAGACGAGACCATGTTCTCGGCAGTGAGCGCCACGCGGAAGCGCGCTTCGGTCAGCGGGAAGTTGGTGTCCTTCAGTTTGAAGTCTGCAGCGGCTTTGCTGAAGATGCGCTTGGCATCCGCATATTTGATTTCGGCGGGACGCAGGCGCTGAGCGCGCCCGAACTCAACCATTTCTGAGGCGAAGTGATGGCCGACACGGAATGGCACGCCGGCATCGCGTTGCAGAATGTCGGCCAGTTCCGTGGTCACGGAATAGTCGGCATTCACTTCATCAAGCGCGCGTTTTTCGTTGAACAGAAGCTGCGGGATCATGACCGTCACATCGTCCAGCATTGTGCTGGCGGTGGTCAGTGCACGTTCCGGTTCCGCGCCTTTGTAATCGTTCATGCCGGCACTGACATTGTGCGCGTCGACGTAGAACGACATGGCGTCGCCGATGGTGCGGCTTGAATCGAGACGGAGTTTTTCCAAAGCCGACGGATTGCGCTTTTGCGGCATGATGCTGCTGGTGCCGGTCAGCTCGCCTTCGGTGAGCAAGATCCAGGGCGTCGACATGTAGTATTGCGCTTCAATGTCGGAAGAGAATGTGCCGATGGTTAAGGCCATGGAAGCCGCCACTGAAGACAATTCAACGCCGGCATCGATGGGCGCGATCTCGTTGGCATCCAGCGAGTTCACAAGAATACCGTCAAAGCCCATGAGTTGGGCCAAGCGTTTGCGGTCGATGGGAAAGCTGGATGTGCCCAGTGCTGCCGCACCCATAGCCGATTGATTGACGGTGTTGAAAGCGGTCCTGAGGCGCGCGGAATCGCGCTCAAGCGCTTCGGTGTAGGCAAGGACGTAATGGCCGAAAGAAATCGGCTGCGCTTGAACGCCGTGCGTATAAGACGGCACCAAGGCATTGGGGTGTTGGCTCGCCCATGTCAGCAACGCGGCGCGTGTTTTATCGAGGCTTAGCATCGTTGCCAGCACGCGGTCGCGCTGTGACAGACGGCGGCTGACGGCGCCGATCTCCTGGCGGCTGCGGCCCGAATGAAGCCGGGTGATATCAGGTCCGCCGACTTCGATATACAAGGGCTCAACGGCGAGATAATCGCCAGAGCGCAGTTTCGGATTGGCATCGGCGTTTTTGGCAACCGTCGCGATGGACTCCGCGATCTGTTTACCGAGCGGACGCGGCACGATGCCGGTCTCGACGACCATGACGTTGGCCGCTTTGTTGAGCTCGTTGAGATAATAGAAAGCGTCGCGCTGCGTCTTGGCTTGTTGAGCCATTGCTGGCATCGCGAAAGCCACCGCGGCAACACATGTCATGAGATATTTGCGCATGAAACCCCTCCCCCTGATTAATTCCCGGGAAGAGTGTAGCCCGCCGATAATGCGGGTACCAGCAATGCTGGCATCAGAAAAGGGTCACAGTTACGTCAGTGGCGCTGTGTGCAGCGCAAACTGTCTTAGAGAATCCGATTAAACCAGAGCATCGACAGGGTGACGGAGATCAAAGCCAGGGCCGCCGCAACGGCCGAAAATCCGGCGGTGATTTCGGTTTTGGTTTTTTCCATGATCAGCTGGGCGTTCATGGCTTCGTAGATCTTCTTCAGATCCTTGGCGTTGCCGGCGCGGAAGTATTGCCCGCGCGTGACATCGGCGATGCTCTGCAAAGCGTCTTCATCCAGTTGCACGCGCATGGAGCGGCCTTCATAGCCAAGGGTCGTGCCTTCGACCGAGCCGACGCCGACGGTGTAAACGCGTACGCCATGATCTGCCGCAAGATGAGCGGCTTCCATCGGGTCGGGCCCAGTCGTGGTTTGGCCGTCGGTAAGCAGGATCACAACCGCCGACTGGAACGAACCGGGCGCTACGATTTTCTTATCAGGTTGATCGGGCTTTTGCGTGTCGTCGAGGGACATGCCTTGCGAGCGTCCACCGTTGCGGCGGAAATCCGGTGTTTGGACTTCGAAGTTCTCGCCAGGGAAAAGCGACTGCAGGGCGACCAGCAGGCCGCTGCCGATGG
>CAITZE010000469.1 GCA_903896775.1 uncultured bacterium | reverse complement strand
TGCTTGCCCAGGGCAAGCTGGTGCACAGCTATCCGCACTCCTGGCGCTCCAAGGCGCCGCTGATCTTCCGCAACACGCCGCAGTGGTTCATCTCCATGGAGAAGAACGATCTGCGCAAGAAGGCGTTGGCCGCCATCGACGCGACCAAATGGGTGCCGGCCCTCGGCAAGAACCGTATCGGCGCCATGATCGAATCCCGGCCCGACTGGTGCGTCTCGCGCCAGCGCCAATGGGGCGTGCCGATCACCATCTTCCTCAACAAGAAGACCGGCGAGATGCTGCGCGACCAAGCGGTGATCGATCGCATCGCGCAGGCCGTCTCGGAAGAGGGTGGCGACGCCTGGATCACCTCGCCGCCGGAACGTTTTCTCGGCAACGGCTACAAGTCCGACGAATGGACGCAAGTGCAGGACATCGTCGAGGTCTGGTTCGATTCCGGCTGTACCCATGCATTCGTGTTGGAGCGGCGCCCCGATTTGAAATGGCCGGCCGATCTTTATCTCGAAGGCTCCGACCAGCATCGCGGCTGGTTCCACACCTCGCTGCTGGAATCTTGCGGCACGCGCGGCCGCGCGCCCTTTGATGCGGTGCTGACCCACGGCTTCGTGCTCGACGAGAAGGGCCGCAAGATGTCCAAGTCTTTGGGCAACGTCGTGGCACCGCAAGACGTCACTAATCAATCCGGCGCTGATATCCTGCGCTTGTGGGTCGTCGCTTCGGATTACAGCCAGGATCTTTCCATAGGTCCGAATATCCTGAAGCAGATGGGCGATCTTTATCGCCGTCTGCGCAATACGCTGCGCTATCTACTCGGTAATCTTGCGGGCTTCGATGAAACCGAACGCGTGACGCCTGCCGATATGCCGGAGCTGGAGCGCTGGGTGCTGCATCGTCTGTCGCAACTCGACACACAAATTCGCGAAGCCTGCGACGGCTACGACTTCCACGGCCTGTTCAACGAGCTGCACAACTTCTGCGCCGTGGAACTCTCGGCCTTCTACTTCGATATCCGCAAAGACGCCCTCTATTGCGATGCGCCGTCGTCCATGCGCCGCCGCGCCTGCCGCACGGTGCTCGACACACTCTACGATTGCCTGGTGAAGTGGTTGGCGCCTTTCATCTGCTTCACGGCGGAAGAAGCCTGGCTTACGCGCCACCCTGGCGAGGGCAATTCCGTGCACCTCGAACAGTTCCCGACGATCCCAGCGAACTGGCGCGATGAAGCGCTGGCTAACAAGTGGGGTCAGGTGCGTGACTTTCGGCGCGTCGTTACCGGCGCTTTGGAAATCGCGCGGGCAGAAAAGAAAATCGGCGCGTCGCTGCAAGCCCACCCAAAAGTCGTGGCCCCGGTAGACCTCATCGCTGTCGTGCGTGGCTTGCCGATGGACGACATTTGCATCACCTCGGACATCACGATCACCGAAGGTGCGCCGCCAGCCGGCGCGTATACTTTGCCGGATGTTCCGGGCGTGGGTGCCGTCGTGGAAATGGCCGCGGGCGAAAAATGCCTGCGCTGTTGGAAGGTGCTGCCGGATGTGGGCAAGCACAGTCATCCCGGCGTCTGCGAGCGCTGCGACAGCGCCATCGATCTCATAGCGGGATAAGGATTCATGTCCACAGCCGTATCCTCATCGCGCGGCTTTCCGAAGCTCGGCCTTGGCGTCGCGGCTCTCGCGCTGATCGCCGATCAGCTTTCAAAATACGTGATGATTGAACGGGTCATGCGGCCCGAAGGTGAAATCCGCACACCGTTTTTTACCGATAAGCTGATCGAGGTTCTGCCTTTTTTCCAGCTGAGGCTATCCTGGAATGACGGCATGAGCTTTTCCTTGTTTAGCTCTGGAGGTCCCACCACGTTCACCGTGCTGGTGATTGTAAAAATTGTCATCAGCTTGGGCCTGATCTGGTATCTGCCTCAGCTTGAGAATCGCTGGCAACGCATTGCGTGTGGTCTGATTATCGGCGGTGCCATAGGTAATGTGATGGATGATCTCAGGTTCGGTGCAGTAGCGGATTTCCTCGACTTTTACTGGGGAACATGGCATTTCCCCACCTTCAATGTGGCTGATAGCTGCATCAGCGTTGGGGCCGCTTTGTGGTTGCTTGACGCCGTGCTGATCCACCCTCAATCTACCGCCCCGATTGCAGACCAAACAATTGCGGACCAAACAAAGGACTAGGCTTCCATGACCAACCTCTCTTCGCGCCGATTGCTGCAAACTACGGCGTTGCTCACTGTGGTTTTGGTCATGTCCGGCTGCACGGCCACAAAGCGCGCGCTCGGCCTCGAGAAGACTGTGCCCGATGAATTCGCCGTGGCGGCCCCTGCGCCACTCGCCATTCCGCCTGATTTCAATCTGCGTCCGCCCGCACCGGGCAGCGATCGCCCCGAACAATTGTCAGCTTCGCAGCAAGCCCGCAGCGCCCTCGTAGGCCGCGCGCGTTTGCAAGACTACATCAATCGCGGTTTGACGACGGGCGAAGCCAGCCTGCTCGCCCACGCCGGCGCCGATGTTGTGCCCGCGCAAATTCGCGAAACGCTGGATAAAGAAGTTTCGAGCTTCGCAGCCGAACAGAAGAGCTTCACCGACCGCCTGGTGTATTGGCGTGAAGGTGGTGCCGTTGCTATCGATCCGGCAGCCGAAATGAAGCGCCTCAGCCAGAACGTCGCCGCGGGCAAAAAGCCCAACGATGGTCCGACGCCAGTGATTAACAAAGGCGGCGGCGGTTTCTTGGGTATTTTCTAAGCTAACCGAGCGCCGGATCGTTTTCGATAATTCGCGCGTCCGGCCGCGGCATATGGGCCGCAAGCATTTTATAGACGAAGCCAAAGAGCGTCGCACCGCCCACCAGCGTGATAAGTCCGCCGGCGGATTGTCCCACCAAATACACGTAAGGCAGAATCTTCGGCAAAGGGCTGTCGGCGATCATCGCTGTCGGCACGCCGAGAATGAATCCGACGAGACGAAACAAGAGGCCGCACGCGGCTCCTACCAAAGTCACAAGAATCAAAGCCGCAAATAAACGCCAGGATAATCCGACGGTCATTTGCCATGAGGTTTTAAACTTCACCGGCTGATCGAGCGCGGCAAGTACAAAGACAAGCGATAGCCGCGTCATAAGTAGAAACACGCTGGGCAATGCCACCAGCGTGAGGATTACAGCGCTTATGGAAGCGGCTGTTTCATACCCTAATGCGGTTAGACCGTAATAAATGACCGCGATGATAATGGCCGCGATGCCGCCAAAGAGTCCTACAGCTACGCCCAATAAAATTTGCCACAGCAGGAAACGCCATTCGCGCTGACCGAATGTAAATACGCCGCGGTTCTGAGCCTCACCTTCTCCCAACACGACGATGCGGTACCAGGTCACCGACAGCGGCAGGAAAATCAGCAGCTGCACGGCGATGATCGCAAAGAGCTCGATATTGAAGGGCGATTTGCCATGTTCCGTATCGAAAGCGAGTCCTGCGAAGGGGACTAGAAGCGAAAGCACGAACGGTAAACCGGCGTAACGCAAAAGAAGCTGGCGCTCGCGCCAGCAGTATTCAAGCGCTTCCAAAGTGGTTTGAAACACCGGAAACTTCATGGCTCAGCCTCCCTTGCCGTTAGCCGAGATTATCTCAAAATAAGCCGGCGAAATGACACGATTTTCATGTTTTACGCGAAATTTGGGAACCGAAATGCCTGGGTTTGCATTGACCTGTCTCATGGGTCGCCGCATGGTCCAAATATAGCGGCTGTTATTTTCAGATCGGAGGTTCATGTGCGTCGTTTTGTCTTAGGGCTAGCGTTGGTGCTCGCGGGTGTGAGCGTCATGGCAGTCCAGGCCGAGGCCGCCGTCTATGGCGCCGAGACGTTCACCCTCGCCAACGGCCTCCAAGTCGTGGTGATCCCGAACCACCGCGCACCAGTCGTCAGTCATATGGTGTGGTACAGGATTGGCGGCTCCGACGAGGTTCCGGGCAAATCCGGTATCGCTCACTTTCTCGAACATTTGATGTTCAAGGGAACGCCGAAATATCCGGGCACGGCCATCACCGACACCGTGGCGAAAAACGGCGGCGATCAAAACGCGTTCACGTCTCAGGACTACACCGGCTATTACCAAGACATCGCCGTCGATCGCTTGCCGTTGGTGATGGATATCGAAGCCGACCGCATGCGCAATCTGGTGCTCGACAAAAAGGAAGTTGAGACCGAGCGCGAAGTCATCATCGAAGAGCGCCGTATGCGCATCGATAACGTGCCGGATGCGATTCTAGATGAGCGCATGAAAGCGACTTTATGGATGACGAATCACTACAGCGTGCCAGTCATCGGTTGGGAAGCCGAAATGCACGAGCTCACACGCGAAGACGCGTTCGACGTTTACCACGCCGCCTACGCACCTCATAACGCCATCCTGGTCGTGGCCGGTGACATCACCACGGCGCAGTTGAAACCGCTGGCCGAAAAATACTACGGCGCAATTCCCAAAGTCGGCGTCTACCAGCCACGCGTGCGCCCGACATTCCTTTATCCAAAGGCGGATTCCCAAGTCATCATGCACGACGAGCGCGTCGGTCAGCCGCAATGGTCGCGCCAGATCATCGCGCCCAGCTATAACGTCGGTGACCGCGTTGATGTGCATGCCTTGGAAGTGTTTGCCGAAATGATCGGCGGCGGTTCGACGGCCAAGATGTACCGCACGCTGGTGATCGATCAAAAAGTCGCGGCCGCTTTTGGTGCGGCCTATGACGCCGATGCGATCTCCTACGGCACGTTCTATGTTTCTATGACGCCTTCGCCAGGCGCCACGCCAGCACAAGCCGAGGCTGCTTACACAAAGGCGATGGATGCCATGTTGAAAGATGGCATCACCGACGCTGATGTTGCCCAAGCAAAGCGGCGCATTCTCGCTAACCTCGCCTTCGCTAAAGACTCGCCCATGTCCGCGGCGCGCGCTGTCGGTGCGGCGCTTGCAGTGGGCGAGACTTTGAACGATATCGAAAGTTGGCCCGACGAAATTACCAAAGTCACTGCTGACCAAGTGCGCAGCGCAGCGCGTAAATTGTTCGCGGAAAACTCGTCCGTCACCGGCATTCTTTTGCCGCCGGAAGAAGCGCCTGCACCTCCTCCTCTATCTTCGCGCGCTGCCACAAAGGGAGCCAAACCATGAACATTTTGCTCCGTATCTGTGTTAGCGCCGGCGCTTTGATTTTGGCGGCAGCCCCGGCCTTTGCCATCACCGTGAAAGAAGTCAAAAGCCCGGGCGGCGTGACGGCCTATCTCGCTGAAGATCACACCACGCCGATCATCGCGATCACGTTTGGGTTGCGCGGCGGCTCGGCGCTGGACCCTGCGGGCAAGCTCGGTCTCGCCGAGATGGTAACGTCGACCTTAGACGAGGGCGCTGGCGATCTTGATTCCTTTGCCTTCCAATCGGCCTTGCAGGACCGCGCGATCAAACTTCGGTTCACCACCGACCGCGACATGATTCGCGGCAGCTTCATTACAACGACACCGAACGCAGCCAAAGCTTTCGAACTTATGCAGTTGGCTTTGACGAAGCCGCGTTTCGATGCCGAGCCGGTCGAGCGCATCCGCCGCCAGATCCAAGTTGTCCTCGCCGAGCGCGATGAAGATCCCAACCAGGCCGCGCAAAAGACGCTTATGGAAACGGTGTTCGCTGGCCACCCCTATGCGCATGAGGAAGAGGGCACGCAGGAAACTGTCGCCACCATCACGGCAGACGATATGCGCGCCTGGGTGAAACGGACTTTCGCGCGCGATCGCTTGCTGGTCTCCGCCTCCGGCGACATTACCCCCGCCGATTTGGGCAAGGCCATGGACCAGCTTTTTGGCGACATCCCGAAAACCACCGGATTGAATGTGACGCTGCCGCCGGCCACAGCGCCGGCTAAAGGCAAAACCATCCGCGTCGAAAAGAACTTGCCGCAAAGTGTCGTGGTCATGGCGCAGAAGGGCATAGCGCGTCGCGACCCCGATTGGTATGCGGCGCAGCTCGACGACTATACCTTCGGCAGCGCCGGAATGAATTCGCGTCTCATGCTTGAAGTGCGCGAAAAACGCGGACTGGCCTATGGCGTGTCCACCGATCTTGCTCCCTTTGACGCGGGCGCTCTCCTTTTTGGATCAGTCGGCACGCGCGCGGATCAGGCCAACACCAGCCTCGGCATCATTCGCGACGAATGGAAGAAGATGCGCGACGCCGGCCCGACACAACAGGAACTCGACGACGCCAAGCAGTACTTAACGGGCGCGTGGCCGCTTAGGTTCACCTCGACGGGCAGCATTGCTGAAATCCTGCTGGCCATTCAGAAGGACAATCTGGGCATCGACTACATCGACAAGCGCAACAGCATGATCAATGCCGTGACCCTCGCCGATGCCAAGCGTGTGGCAAAAAGCCTCTACGATCCGGATGGCCTGACGGTGGTGATCGTGGGGCCGGCTTCGAAAGGCGCCAAAGCCGCCGCGAAACCCTAAGGCGCTCAAATCCCGTAAGGGCTGTTTTGGCAGGGCGTCGGCGCGCGAACTGCGCGTATCTGGGCCGATTTGACAACGCGCTGGGCATTATAAGCCCTTGATTATGCACGATCTGGCAATTCGGGGGTTTGGCTTGGTCCCCACGGATTGATATGGTGCGTCCCTCATGACAGCCGCGCCCACGCCTCAACAATGACCGAACACCCGATGACCACGCTGCCGGCCTGGGCCGCGCTGGAAACGCACGCGGCATCGCTGCGGGATGTTCATCTGCGCGACCTCTTCGCGGGCGATCCCGACCGTTTCGCGCGCTTCTCATTCAGCCTGGGGCCGCTGCTCGCCGACTATTCCAAAAACCGCGTCACGGCGGAGACCATGGGCCTACTCATGGAACTCGCGCGCGCGCGCGATGTCGAGGGCGGACGTGCCGCCATGTTTGCCGGCGCGCATATTAATGGCACCGAGAATCGCGCCGTACTGCACGTCGCGCTGCGCAACCGGGCTGACCGGTCAATGATGGTCGATGGCAGCGATGTGATGCCGGAAGTCCGCGAGACGCGCGAACGCCTCAAAGTATTTGCCGACGCCGTGCGCTGCGGCGCGCTGACCGGCGCCACGGGAAAGCCGTTACGGCACATCGTCAACATCGGCATTGGCGGATCGCACTTGGGTCCGATGTTCGTGGCCGAAGCTTTGAAGGATCACCAGCAAGCTGACCTCACTGTCGCTTTCGTTTCCAATCCAGACCGCGCGCAAATCGACGATGTGCTGGCGAACCTTGATCCCGCTGCAACGCTGTTCATCGTCGCGTCAAAAACATTTACCACCGCCGAGACTATGTTCAATGCGCAAGCCGCACGCCTTTGGCTGGTGGACAAACTCGGTGAAGCGGCGGTCGGAAAACATTTCGCTGCCATCTCCACCAATCTTGAAGCGGCGGCGCGCTTTGGCATTTCCAAAGACAATGTGTTTCCCATGTGGGATTGGGTCGGTGGGCGCTATTCGGTGTGGTCGGCGATTGGACTTGCGGTGATGATTGCCTGTGGGCCCGATGTGTTCGATCAATTCCTGGCTGGCGCGGAAGCCATGGATCGGCATTTCGAGACGGCCTCCTTGGATCAGAACTTGCCGGTGATCCTTGCCATGATCGGTATCTGGCACGCGGATTTTCTCGGCGGTCCTGCGATTGCGATTTTGCCTTACGATCATCGCCTGCGGCTTTTGCCGTTTCATCTGCAGCAGTTGGATATGGAGAGCAACGGCAAGAGCGTGATGACCGATGGCGCTCCGGTAGCCGGCGATACCGGTCCGATTGTCTTCGGCGGCGGCGGCTCCGACAGCCAGCATTCTTTCTACCAGCTGCTGCACCAGGGTCCGCGCCATATCCCGTGCGATTTCATCGGCGCTTTGAAGGGCCACGATGGCGCGGGGCCAAGCCGCGACCTACTGCTCGCCAATATGTTTGCGCAATCCGAAGCCCTGATGGTGGGCCGTAAGGAACAGGATCTGGACGCGACCGCGCCGGAATTGCGACCGCATCGTTCTTTTTCCGGCAACCGTTCGTCGACCACGCTGTTATTGGAGGAACTCACGCCCTACGCGCTGGGGATGCTCATGGCTTTGTATGAGCACAAGGTGTTTGTGCAAGGGCTGGTATGGGGCGTCAATTCCTTCGATCAGTGGGGCGTGGAATTGGGTAAAGAATTGGCCAAATCCTTGCAACCAGCTTTGACGGGTGAAGCCCTTAAGGGCCGAGATAGCTCGACGAGCGGCTTGATCGCGGCTTATCTCAAAGCCAAAGCAGGTGGTCCATGACCATCCGCCTATTGCCGCCGAACCTCGTCAATCAGATCGCCGCCGGTGAAGTGGTCGAACGGCCTGCCTCGGCGCTCAAAGAGTTGGTGGAAAACGCCATCGACGCCGAGGCCACGCGCATCGATATCGTGCTGAATGACGGCGGGCGCACACTCATTGTCGTGACGGATAACGGTTGCGGTATGACGTCGCAGGAATTGATGGTGGCGGTGGACCGCCACGCCACATCGAAGCTGCCCAGCGACGATCTTCTCGAAATCAAATATCTCGGCTTCCGCGGCGAAGCGCTGCCGGCTATCGGCTCGGTCGCACGCCTCACCGTTACGAGCCGTGTCGCTGGCGCCGACTCAGGCTGGTATATGGTTGTGGCCGGTGGACGCAAAGACGGCCCCGTGCCCGCACCCCATCCGCGCGGCACGCGTATCGAAGTGCGCGATATTTTCTTCGCGACACCTGCGCGCCTTAAGTTCCTGAAGTCAGCGCAGACGGAGTTGTCCTACGCGGTTGATGCCATCGAGCGTCTGGCCATGGCGCATCCCGATATTAGTTTCACGCTGACGGCCGACGGCAAGCAACGCTTGAACCTGCCAGCAGGTTTGACGCAAGGCGATTTGTTCGACGCACATCTCGAACGTCTCGGCTTCATCCTCGGCAAGGACTTCGCGGCCAATGCTTTGCCTGTGGCCGCAGAGCGGGAAGGCATCAAGCTATACGGCTATATCGGCGTGCCGACGTTCAATCGCGGCAATGCGCTGGCCCAATACCTGTTCGTCAACGGCCGTCCGGTACGCGATCGTTTATTGGCCGGCGCGGTGCGCGCGGCCTATCAGGACTTTCTGGCCCACAACCGTCACCCTTATGTGGTGCTGTTCTTGGACCTGCCGCAGCGCGAGGTGGACGTGAACGTTCATCCTGCGAAAGCCGAAGTGCGTTTTCGCGATTCAGGATTGGTGCGCGGGTTGATGGTCGGCGCGCTGAAACATGCGCTCGCGGAAGCTGGTCACCGCGCATCCACCACCGTCGCGACGGGTGCGCTGGGATCGTTTCAAGCCGGCGGTTATCGCAGTTTGAATCTTCGCCCCCCGGCAGCGCAAGGCGGTGGGTATGGTTTAGCTTATGCGATGCAGGCGCCGCACGACGGCGAAAATCAGGGGCTGGCCGAAGGCGAATCGCTTTTCGCGCTGGCGCCGTCGGCGCCGGACGCCACGCCGGTCGAAGTGGTTGAGGCCGATTATCGTTCGCATCCGCTGGGTGTCGCACGCGCGCAGGTGCACGAGACTTACATCGTCGCCCAAACCGGCGACGGCATCGTGATCGTCGATCAGCATGCGGCCCACGAGCGTCTGGTTTATGAGCGCATGAAAGTTGCTTTGGCCGAAGGCGGCATCTCCCGGCAAATCCTGTTGATCCCCGAAGTCATCGAGCTGGACGAAGCGTCCGCCGCACGCGTAGCTGCCCGCGCGCCCGAACTCGCGGAACTGGGTTTGGTGCTGGAAGCCTTCGGCGGCAAGTCCATTGTTGTGCGCGAAGTGCCGGCCTTGCTGGGTGAAACCGATGTGGTTGGCCTGGTTAAAGACCTGGCCGACGATCTGGCCTCGGTCGATGAGGCGCTGACGCTGAAAGACCGCTTGGGCGACGTGTGCGGGACTTTGGCCTGCCACGGGGCTGTCCGCGCCGGACGGCGGCTCAATGGGGCCGAAATGAATGCTCTGTTGCGACAAATGGAAGTGACGCCCCACGCTGGTCAGTGCAATCATGGGCGTCCGACGTATGTTGAGCTAAAGCTGACGGACATCGAGCGGCTGTTTGGCCGCAGATAGCGCCGCGCAGGGTTGGGGAAAAGCGGTAGATGATCGGCGAGCTTATACGATACCTGACGACGCTTGCGCCCGAACGCACGCGCAAGTTCGGCTATCTCAAGCGTCTCATCGCGCTGGAATTCCGCGCCAAACGCTGTGCGACCGCTTGGTCTAGCCATCAACGCGCTACGCGTAACTTCATCCTCAAGGCCGCCGAATTGTGCCCGCAACAACGCATCGCCGTGGTGTTGGGCTCTGGCCTTTTGCTGGAAGTGCCCTTGAAGGCCTTGGCCGAAAAATTCGAGCGCGTTTATCTCGTGGATATCTTCCACATGCCTCAGGCGCGCCGCGAAGCCAAGAAACACTTCAATGTCAAAATGCTCACCGGCGATATCACAGCCGTATTTCAGGCCATGAAGGACAACCGTCCGCCGGGCCCGCACGTGCCCGCGCCGACGCCGCGCATTCCGCATCTGAAAGAAGCCGATCTCATCGTGTCGTGCAATCTTTTGACGCAGTTGGCCGGCCCCTTCATCGATTACTTCGAGCAGACGCGCGGGTTCTCCGATCTTGATTCCGACAAACTCGCGTATCAGATCATGGAGCAGCACTGCAAAGCCATCGCCAATGATGCTTTTGGTGTTGGTGTTATTGTGACGGATACCGAACGCTTTGTGATGCAGGACGATAAAATCGTCTCGCGCACGGATTTGCTGAAAGCTTACCGTTTGCCGCCGACGCCGACGATTGTTCACAACGAGGAGTGGGACTGGCTTTTCGCGCCCCATCCAGAGGAACATCCCAGCCACGATTATATTCACACGGTCTCGGGGCGGATTTATCAGCGCGGGCTGACTGAAGAAGATCTCGCCAAGGACAAAGAAAATGCATTGGCGATCGATCTGGTGCCCCCGCCCCCGGCTCTGGAAACAGTCGATCCGCTCGCCAACCTCGTGCCCGAGCGCTAAGGCGTAAACTTCAAAAAGCTAATGGCGACGCGTCCGTAGTCGCGCCGATCGATAAAAGTATAGCCCGTTGGCGTGTGCACAATTTCACTGACATCGGTTTCCGCGGTGACAAGCGCGGCGGGCTTCAACCATCCCTGAAGGGCGAGGCCTTCAAGGGCTGGCTGCACAAGACCCTCTCCGTACGGCGGATCGAGAAAAGCCAGATCGCAGGCCACCGCCGCGCGCGGTGCATGAGCACCGTCGGCGTTCATCACCGTGGTGCGGTCTTCGGCGCCGAGTTTCGCGACATTACGTTTGATGAGTGCGATGGCGTCCGGGTTGCGGTCGAGGAAGATCGCTTGCGCCGCGCCGCGCGACAGCGCTTCGAGGCCGAGCGCACCTGTGCCTGCGAAGACATCTACAATGCGCGCGCCGGCTAAGCGAAAACCGTCATCGCCAAAAGCATGAGCGAGACGGTTGAACAGCGCTTCACGCACACGGTCGGAGGTGGGACGGATCGTCTTGCCGGGTGGTACTTCAATGCTGCGTCCACGCCAAGCCGGGCACACTGCTGCGGGGTGAGTTGAAGCCGGTGGCCTCAATACAGAAGTGGCTTGGGCGGAAAAAGAGACCCCAGCCGATGCACCGCATCAG